>JAGWTX010000123.1 GCA_028875955.1 Bacteroidota bacterium
CGATTATGTAGGACTGCATTTTAAACAATATGATGACTTTATCTATTCGCCGGTGATCAAACAGGAGATCCTTGAAGCGGATCCAAAAAATGAGGGGCATGTCACGGTATATCTCTCACATTACAGTGATGAAGTGGTCATACAATCTTTGTCGAAGATCAGGGATATCCGGTTCGAAATATTTTCCAAAAAAGTGCAGGAGAAAACCGTAAAAGGGAATATCACCCTTTATCCAATCAGCAATGAAGGGTTTACCCAAAGCCTGATTCGTTCCCGGGGTGTCATTACTGGGGCAGGGTTTGAAACCCCGGCCGAAGCGCTTTACCTGGGTAAGCAATTGCTTGTTTTACCGATCAGGGGACAATATGAGCAATTATGCAATGCTGCGGCACTCAGGGATTTTGATGTGACTGTCGTGGATAAAATCACAGAGGAGTTTTCTGCAAAAGTAAACCAGTGGCTTTCGGATGCGGCTGCCAAACCGCTGACACTCTCTCATTCAACCTATGAAATCGTTCAGCTGGCCATTGAAAAAGGAAGAGCGCTGCAGCCCAGGGCAAATGCTATCATGGAAGGTTTGCTTACCGAAGAGGACCTGCTGGCGATGTTCTAAATCATTTCTCCGGAAAGCAATATCTGCCAGGCATCTTCTGTTTTACCCCTGTCAAGTAACTCACCTGCATAGCGATGCAATTCGGTTTCCATTTCTGCAGGATTGATACTAAAATACTGGACAATATTTTTCAACCGATCGTCAGAGAATCCCGGATGAATGACCGGAAGTTCTGTCACATTCGCCAGCATACCCAGATGATTGCCGGTAAGGATCCGGCTGTATCGGATGGCGTCCGGTAAGGAATCGATACCGATACCCAATTGCGTATTGGGTTTGGGCACTTTGAACAAACTGTGTTCATCCACCTTGCAATACCAGTCTCCCCCGAGTCTCGCAACCAATTGTATTTTCTGCTGGTCTATTTTACCATCTTCACCCAGAATGCGATCATCCACATGCATGTAAAGCACTTCTGCAATCACCAGCTGGCCGGCACCTCCTTCTTCCCCCAGACTTTTGATCTCATTTACCTTGCATTCGAGTTTGATCCTGGCTTCTTTGACCATGGGAGGTTTTACCAGCCTGGCCGCTTCCTTGGTAAATCCGGCTTTTATAAATTCATCAACCCCTTTCGGGTATTCACAACTGGCAAGACTGGTTTGCTGTACCATGGCATAATCCACCATGTTGATCACACATTCCGGTACTTCCAGCACGTTTTGTAAACTGTGTTTGGTGGTATTATCCCTGCCTCTTCTGGCGGGCGAAAAAATAACGATGGGTGGATTTGAACTGAACAGGTTAAAAAAACTAAAAGGACTCAGGTTTACATTTCCCGCCTTGTCGATGGTGCTGGCGAAACAGATCGGTCTGGGTGCAATGGCATGTTGCAGCCATTGTTGTTTTTCGGAGGTAGATATTGTAGAAAAATCGATTTGCATAAAAAATTATTTTCACCGCAGAGATGGAGAGTAGCGGAGAATCCGCAGCGTTAAAATCTGTAAACGAATCTTCTGAAACCATCTTTTAACAGAGGCACATTAAAATTAATAAGATACCCCAGTTTTTTATCCGCTAATTTTAAATAGGTGATTAATTGAGATTCAAATATTAGATTGATAGATTCAGTAGATTTTATTTCAATAATGATCTCTTCTTATACTAAAAAATCCATCATATAAGCCTTATGTAAAGAAACGCCTTTGTAAATTAAATCTATCGGTACATACATCCGGAAGTAAATATCCCGAATTTCCAATTCTTTTGCTAAAGCTAATTGGTAAGCTGACTCTAATAAACCTGGCCCCAATTCTTTATGAACACTGATGGATGCATCCAAAATAATACCCCCCAGTGCATTGAATCTGTCTTTTTCCATCTCTGCGATCAACTCTGGTTACTCCCTTTCTCTGCGGTGAAAATCAGTGGGATTGAGTTAACGGTAAGCTAAGGAGTGTTATAAGTTTCCCAAATAGTATTAATACTGAAATACTATGGGAAATCACTGTTTCTTTTTCGCCAGGATAGAAAAATCAGATTCTTCAGCAACAATCGTATTCTGCAATTTACCGAGCCCTTCCATCTCCATCTCAATCACATCACCGGCATGTAACCATTGTTCGGTATAGTTGGGATCGTTGCGTTTCCCGGTTCCGTTGAGTTCGAGAAAACAGCCGGTACCCACAGTACCGCTCCCGATCACATCACCGGGGTGGATGTCTGCGCCATAGGAACAGCGTTCAATGATTTCGGCAAAAGTCCAATCCATATCCCCCAAATTTCCACTGCTGACTTCTATGCCATTTACCCTGCATTTCATAGACAGGTTCCAGTTTTTCCCGGTATGGCCTTCTTTGCAGGGGATTTCATAGGGTTCGAGTTCATCCAGTGTAACGAGGCAGGGCCCGATTACGGTTGCAAAATCCTTTCCTTTGGCTGGTCCGAGATTGAGTAACATCTCTTCCATCTGTAAACGACGGGCACTCATGTCATTCATGATCATCAATCCGCCAATATACTGATCGGCTTCTTCTGCGGGAATATTCCTGCCGGGTTTGCAGATCACGATAGCGGCTTCCAGTTCAAAATCCAGTTTCTCAAAATGATCTGGCATGCATTTGATGTCGCCGGGACCCTGTATGCTGTGATGATTGGTAAAATAAAAAATCGGGTACTGGTCAAATTCAGGGATCATTTCCACATTTCGGTTTCTTCTGGCTGCCGCCACATGCTGGCGGAACGCATACCCGTCACGACAGGAGGTTGGGAAAGGCACCGGTGCCAATACCTTTACATTTTCCATCAGTAATGCCTGTTCATTGCTGATCCTGCCGGCTTTTATGGCTGCATCTATCTGGATGGCAATGGGGTACATATCCTCCCAATAATGCAGGAACATATTCATGCTGCCTGGTAAGTCGGGATGCAAAAGATCGCAGTCATAGAGATAACCCTCAACCAGAAAAGCCAGCTGATCACGGCCCTCATTTTCATTCAGATAGGAAACTAATTTCATAGCAATCAAATTGAGGGGCAAAAATAGACATAAAAGATGAGGGATAAACAGTTGGTGTCACAGTATCTTTAAGTTTGAATTTGTAGCAATGAAAACCTATTTTCTCTTCGGTCTGACCTGGGTCTTTTGTATCATGGTCAGCGCACAGGATAAAAGCTGTATCCGGATCAATCAGTTGGGTTATACCCCAGCCGGCATTAAAATAGCAGTTTGGGGATCGTCAGCAAAAAAATTGCTGACGCATTTTGACCTGATGGATGCTGTTACAAAACAAAAAGTCTTTTCTCAAAAGACCGGTAAGGATTTTGGCGCATACGGGCCCTTTGCTTCCTCTTATCGTTTGGATTTTTCGGAATTTCAAAAACCGGGAACCTATTATCTGCAAACAGATACGATCGTATCACCAGTCTTTCGCATTGATGATGCCGTGTATGCGGGTGCCGCAGATTTTTGTCTGCAGTATATGCGGCAGCAGAGAAGCGGGTTCAATCCTTTTCTCAGGGATAGCTGTCATACGCATGATGGCTATACTTTATATGGTCCCATGCCCGACAGCACCCACCTGGATGTAACCGGGGGATGGCACGATGCCAGCGATTATTTGCAATACAGTACCACTTCTGCAAACGCTACCTGGCATCTGCTGGCAGCTTACCAGGATTTCCCGGGTGTTTTTAAGGATAAGCAGCAGGCAAACGGTCTGGAGGGCACCAACGGCATCCCCGATGTGCTGGATGAAGCCCGGTGGGGACTGGACTGGTTAGTGAAAATGAATCCCCGTGACCAATGGCTGTTTAATCAATTGGGAGATGACAGGGACCACATGGGTATGCGGATTCCGAAAGAAGACAATTTTTACGGCAGGGGTTTTGAACGACCCGTTTATTTTATCAATGGGAAGCCCCAGCAAAGGGGAAAATTTCTGAATGCCACCACCGGTGCAGCTTCCACGGCCGGTAAATTTGCCGGTGCATTTGCGCTGGGGTCACAGATGTTTTTGAAATCGGATCCGGTCTATGCGGCCATGCTTCAGGAAAAAGCCAAAAAAGTTTTTGAACTGGGACAGGCAATGCCGGGAGTAGCACAAACCGTGTCTGTACGTTCCCCCTATATTTATGCAGAAGGGGATTGGAAAGATGATATGGAGTTGGGTGCAGCCTCCTTATATGCAGTAACCAGGCAAAAAAAATTCCTGCATCATTTTGAACAGTATCTTGACCAGGCTTCGGTTTCCAAATGGATGGGTTTGGATACGGCGAGTCATTACCAGTATTATCCTTTTTCCAACCCTGCCGTTTATTCCATGGCCAGGCAACTGCCCAAAGACAGTGCGTCGGCTCTTTCGGATTATTATGCGGATGGATTGCAAAAAGTATTTCTGAAAGCCGGACATAATGCTTTTAACCGGGGTATTCCCTATATCTGGTGCAGCAATAACCTGACGGTTTCTTTTGCCATTGAATGCTATTGGTATCGAAAGCTAACGGGCAGCCATAAATATGCAGCCCTTGAACAGGCAAATTTCGACTGGCTCTTTGGCTGTAACCCCTGGGGAACAAGTATGGTATATGGTCTTCCCGCCAACGGGGATACGCCAGTAGATCCGCATTCCGCCTTTACCCATTTAAAAAATTATCCCATCAATGGAGGATTGGTTGACGGGCCGGTATATACCTCCATCTACAAGAGCTTGATCGGGATTCATTTACAGGATGCGGATGAATATGCCGACTGGCAAAGTGACCTGGCGGTATACCATGATGATTATGGGGATTATAGCACCAATGAGCCCACGATGGATGGAACGGCATCACTGATTTATTTACTGGCAGCGAAGGAAGCCGAAGCCAATACCCAAAAAAGCACTTCACCCTTTCAGGTATCTCAAGGTGCTATCATCCGTGGTGATTCAAGCAAAAAAGAGATAGCGATCATATTTACTGCGGATGAATTCGGAGATGGCTTGCCGGTGATAGCAAAGACACTGGAAAAAGAAAAGATACAAGCTTCCTTTTTTTTCACGGGGCGATTTTACAGAAACCCTGCTTTCAGGTCTGCCATTCAAACGCTTATCCGGCAGCAGCATTATCTGGGACCGCATTCCGACCAGCATTTGCTGTATTGCGACTGGACACTTAGGGATAGTTTACTGGTAACAAGGGATTCCTTGTTTGCAGATCTGGCAAAAAACGAAGAAACCATCCATCAGCTGACCCCCAAAAACTCCAATCGTAAGAAATATATGATTCCACCTTATGAGTGGTGGAATCAAGCGATTGCTGAATGGATGCAGGATGCCGGGATCCGGCTTTTCTCCTTTACGCCCGGCACCACTTCCAATGCAGATTATACCTATCCTGAAATGGGCAGATCCTATAAAAGCAGTGAAACCATTATTCAATCCATCCAACGGTTTAATGAGAACCGGGCAGGCGGATTGAACGGGGTGATATTATTGATACATGCAGGAACCGATCCACGCCGAAAGGACAAATTGTATCTGCACCTGGGTGATTTGATCGGTTATCTGAAAAAAGAGGGGTATCGTTTTAAAACCATTGATCAATTGATCCCCGGAGTTGAAAATTCCTGACCACCAGGATCGATAAGCGGTTACCATTTATCTTCTTCTGGGATATTGGGATCCTTTGGGAACTTTTGTTTGATTTCTTCCCTTTGACGGATCCTTTCAATGATCAGGTGTGCAATCATTTCACCTGCATCCCCGGTGGGGTTTTCAATCAAAATGGTTTTTAACTTGGCTTCACTTACATCCAATCGGTACAGGATCTGTACCAGCCGCGAAAAATCACGGTCGATCAACTGGTTGATAAATGCAGACAGTTGTTCAAAGGAAAGGTCTTCCAGTTTTTGTAATGATTCGTCCATGTGCTTATGAAGATAATTCAAAGCCCTGAACCCAGGTACAAAATAGTTGCCAGCGCAAAGCCTTTGTGTGAGAAGAGTATCAAGTATATTTCTCCATAACCCCCAGGCCAAATAGGGCAAAATCGTATTTAACCGGATCCGAAGGGTCCAACGTTTTCAGGTAAGCGGTCAGTTCAACAGCAGCCTGCCAGTCGATCTGTTTTCGCTGCAATAATCCGAAACGTTTGGAAACCCTGGCCACATGCAGGTCAATGGGGCAGATCAGGTCTTGCGGGAGCAATTTACGCCAGATCCCAAAGTCCACGCCGTTTTTGTCTTTACGCACCATCCATCGCAGATACATGTTCAGCCTTTTACAGGTGGAACCGTTTGCTGGGGATGCGATGTGTTTCCGGGTTCTGGGAGGAGCGGATGATAAGGAAAAAAAATATTGTTGAAAATGGATCAGGGCCTTTGCCATAGGTACCTGTAAGGGATCACTCCCTTCTTCCGTTTTTGTAGGCTGTTCCACTTCCTGTTTTCTTTTGGGAAGGATAAAGGCGTTTTCCAGACTTGGGTATCGGGAATAATGATGATGGAGAAATTCAATAAAATAGAGCAGGTCGGTCGCATTGAATGTTCGGTGTTTGAACAATAACAGTTTTTGCAGATCCCTGTCGGTATGATGCAAACAAAACGCATGAGGTGCCAGATCCATCAGCTGCATCAGTTCCTTTGATTTTTGAATGATGGTGGTTCGGTTGCCCCAGGCGAAAACGGCTGCAAATATTCCGGCGATCTCTATGTCCTGCTTTTTTGTAAACATATGCGGTATGCATACCGGATCATTCGGGATAAAGGATGGCTGGTTATACAACGCAACCTTATCATTCAGGAAATCAGCGAGCGGATTGGGTAGTTGCTTTTTCATGTCATCAGGCAACTGTGAAAGTAAAGGAAATAAAACTTGTTTAGTTCCCGGTATGTACCGGTTTCGGTTTTCTGCTGAGGAAATAGGTTACCGGAATCAGGAGCAACAGGAAAAGAATATACAGGACCATGGGTGGGAAATCATTTTTCCCCGGTACGGTTTGGATGATAGCATGTGTTACCTGGTATAGCACATTGCCAGACCAATGCAAACCGAGTGTTAACCAGATATTGCCGGTTCTCTGCAAGGCCAGCATCAGGTA
>JAGWTX010000124.1 GCA_028875955.1 Bacteroidota bacterium
GCAACCCGGGAAGTGAAGATCGGAGATCTGCTGTTGGGTAATTTCCATCCCATTCGTTTGCAGACCATGACCACCACCGATACCATGGATACACTGGCAACCGTGGAACAGAGTATCCGGTGCATTGAAGCCGGTGCAGAACTGGTTCGCATCACCGCCCCCAGTAAAAAAGAAGCCGAAAATTTATTGTTGATCAAGAATGAACTAAGAAAACGGGGTTATCAGACACCCCTGGTTGCCGATATTCATTTTACCCCCAATGCCGCTGAAATTGCCGCCCGTATCGTTGAAAAAGTGAGAGTGAACCCGGGGAATTATGTAGATAAGAAAAAGTTTGAACAGATAGATTATACTGACGCTGAATACCTCGAAGAGATTGAACGGATCCGCGATAGGTTTACGCCACTTGTAAAGATCTGTAAGGAATATGGTACGGCCATGCGTATCGGTACCAATCATGGATCTTTAAGTGACCGGATCATGAGCCGTTATGGCGATACTCCCATGGGTATGGTGGAAAGCGCGATGGAATTTTTGCGGATCGCAAGAAGTGAAACCTATCACAATATCGTGCTAAGCATGAAGTCCAGTAACCCGCAGGTGATGGTTCAGGCCTATCGTTTACTGATTCAGCAGATGGATGCTGAATTTGGTGAAATCTATCCTTTGCATTTAGGGGTTACCGAGGCAGGTGATGGGGAAGACGGAAGGGTGAAAAGTGCCGCAGGTATCGGAACCCTTTTGGAAGATGGTATCGGTGATACGGTTCGGGTAAGTCTGACAGAAGATCCTGAATTTGAAATTCCGGTTTGCAGGGACCTGGTCAAGCGATATGGATCCACAACAAAGGGAAAAAGCACCATCCCGGAAATCGGAAAAATACCTTACAACCCATTCTCCTATCAGAGAAGAGATAGTTTCGCTGTTAAAAACATAGGTGGCAAACAGGTACCGGTCGTTGTTGCGGATCTGAGTAAGATCGATAAGATCAAACCGGAACATCTGTCAGCAATCGGATATCAATACAATGCAGATACGGATAAATGGAACATCAGTGATGCGGCCGCTGATTATGTTTTTACCGGTCACCAATTGTTGACATTCGACCTGCCGGGTACACTGCAGGTGCTGGTATATCCGGCCACCTGGGCTTTGGCGGCAGATCATGAAAAATATTTTCCGCTGTTTGAAAATTCCGGTTATGCGGAAGCCGAACGGAAAAGCAGGGATCTCAATTTTGTGATGATGGATTGTTTCAGTGATGAAACCCCCATCAATAATTATACCTACCTCGATACACTGGCCAATGACCCGACCGTTGTGATTTGCCTGAGCAGTGCGCAACAGCATGCCATGCCGGCTGTTCGCAGGATGTTCATGGAACTGATGAACCGCAACATCAGGAACCCGGTAATACTGATCACAGACAGTAACTGGGGCACCGCAGATGAACACCTCATACATTATTCAACCGAGTGTGGCGCTTTGTTGCTGGATGGAATGGGGGATGGCATTTGTTTGGGAATGACCAATAGCAGTTACCGCAAACAGATGGAAGGCAAACAGGATACAAGCGGCAGAAATTACAGCAGCAACCTGTCTGTAGAACAGTTTATCAATGCAACAGCCTTTAGTATCCTGCAGGCTACCCGTACCCGGATTTCGAAAACCGAATACATCAGCTGTCCGAGTTGTGGCCGGACCCTGTTCGATCTGCAGGAAACCACGGCAAGGATCCGGAAAGTGACCAACCACCTGAAAGGGGTAAAGATTGCCATTATGGGATGTATCGTAAACGGACCCGGTGAAATGGCGGATGCCGATTTTGGCTATGTGGGAAGCGGTGTAGGCAAGATCACCTTGTACAAAGGGAAGGAGATCATGAAACGAAATATCGATAGTGAGATCGCAGTGAATGAACTGATCAGTTTATTAAAAGATAGCGATGCCTGGGTGGAACCTGCCTGAAAGGAGCCGAGCATGCATGCTATGAGGAATGATTTATGCAAACAGACTTTTTAGTTATCGGATCCGGTATTGCAGGGCTTACCTATGCGCTCAAAACAGCAAAGGCTTTCCCGGATAAAAAAATAACCGTCATCACCAAGACACAGGCTGATGAGACCAATACCAAATATGCACAGGGCGGTATCGCCGGTGTCTGGGATGAAACCCGCGACAGTTATCACAAACATATTGAAGACACGCTTATTGCAGGGGATGGATTATGCAATCCTTCGATTGTGGAGATCGTGGTAAAAGAAGGACCGGAAAGGATCAAGGAGATCATTGCCTACGGCGCAGAGTTTGACAGGGAGGAAACCGGTGAATACAGTTTGGGCAAGGAAGGCGGGCATAGCGAAAACCGGATCCTGCATCACAAGGATGTAACGGGTCAGGAAATCGAAAGGGCCTTGCTGTATGAACTGGCAACGGCATCGAATATTGAATTGATCAATCATTGTTTCGTGGTGGATATCATCACCCAGCATCATCTGGGTTACCTGGTTACAAAATCCACCCTGGATATTACCTGTTATGGCGTGTATGTGCTGAATCTGCATAACCACCAGATAGAAAAAATTCAGGCAAAGATCATCTTACTGGCAACCGGTGGATGCGGCCAGGCTTATCGCACCACCACCAATCCCAGGATTGCCACAGGAGATGGGATCGCCATGGTTTACCGGGCCAAGGGCAAGATCGAGAACATGGAATTCATCCAGTTCCATCCTACGGCTTTGTATGAACCCGGAGTCTCACCCTCTTTTCTGATCACCGAAGCCGTAAGGGGTGATGGGGGTATCCTCAGGAATAAAAACGGAGAGGCTTTTATGGGTCGTTATGACGAAAGAAAAGACCTCGCACCCCGTGATATTGTTGCCAGGGCGATCGATAATGAGATGAAACGGAATGGTACGGAACATGTTTTCCTGGATTGCCGGCATATGGATAAGGAAAAATTCATTCACCATTTCCCGAACATCTATGAGAAATGCATGGGTATGGGGATTGATGTGATGCAGCAACTGATACCCGTTGCACCGGCTGCCCATTACAGTTGTGGCGGTATCAAAACGGATGAATGGGGCAGAACATCGATCAAAAACCTGTATGCCTGTGGCGAATCTGCCAGTACGGGTTTGCATGGTGCCAATCGGCTGGCCAGTAACAGTTTGCTGGAAGCGATGGTTTTCGGACATCGGTGTTACCTGGATAGCAAGGAAGTGATCGACCAGCTTTCTTTTGAAGACAGGATCCCAGACTGGAATGCAACCGGTACCACCGAACCCAGCGAAATGATCCTGATAACACAAAGCCTTAAGGAACTCCAGCAGATCATGAGTGATTATGTGGGTATCGTAAGAACGGATATCCGGTTGGAAAGAGCCATGAAAAGACTGGATCTGCTCTTTGAGGAAACCGAAGCCCTGTATCGTTCTACCAAAGTATCTCCCCAGTTATGTGAATTGAGGAACCTGATTACGGTTGGTTATCTGATCGTGAAAGGTGCCGAGTTCCGGAAAGAAAGCAGGGGGCTGCATTACAACACAGATCATTTACAAAAGAGTGAACTGTTACAAAACATCATTTTATAGTGGAAGTAATAGGTTCCTAAAGCATTTTCCTGTGTAAAGCATATGTATTATCTCATCTTTGGAATAGTATACCTGGTATCCTTACTGCCCTGGTGGATACTGCACCGTATCAGCGATCTCGCTTATATCCTGATCTATCATGTGATCGGTTACCGGAAAGAAGTGGTGATCGATAATATCACCCGATCCTTCCCCGAGAAATCCAGGGAAGAGATTCTTTCGATCACCAGGAAATTTTATGCCCGTTTTTGTGATAACTGGATTGAAACGCTCAAACTGATATCTGTGAGTAAGACCGGTTTGCAGAAAAGGATCACGGGCAACAGGGAAGTGTTGTACCAGCTGTATGAAACAGGTCATTCCCTGCAGGTAAATTCGGGGCATTTGTTTAATTGGGAAATACTGAATATCTCGATGGGCTTTGACCAGCCTTTTACATTTATCGGCATCTATTTCCCCCAAAAAAGCAAGATAGCCGACCGGTTGATGAAATATATTCGTGGCCGATGGGGTAATGTACTGATCCCGTCAACCGATATGGCACGTTCCATCATTCCCTGGCGGAAAAAACAATACCTGATCGGGATCATCGGAGACCAGAGTTCCCGCGAACCTGATTCCACCTACTGGTTGAATTTTATGAACAGACCTTCCTGCTTTGTAAAAGGACCGGAAAAATTTGCACGCGGACAAAAGATTCCGGTTGTGATGGTTACGACTTCACAACCGAAACGAGGCCATTACCGGTTTGATTTCACATTGCTGGCATCTGATGTAAACGCTTTATCCGAAGGCGAACTGATGCGTCGTTATGTACGTCATC
The DNA here is from genome assembly GCA_028875955.1 of Bacteroidota bacterium. Taxonomy (GTDB): domain Bacteria; phylum Bacteroidota; class Bacteroidia; order Chitinophagales; family Chitinophagaceae; genus Sediminibacterium. Next base: position 4,423 of record JAGWTX010000124.1, read on the forward strand.
TCGAGTCCAATATCCGGCAGCAGCCTGAACTCTATTTATGGAGTCACAGAAGATGGAAGCATCCATGGCAGACTTCTTACCGTTCCTTATGGATCGATGACACACCCTGTCCTGCATAGAACCCCCTATATTTGTAATACTTCGTTTGTACACTTAACCCCCCTCACTTGCGATGTATTACTTCATTTCATTTTCCTTTTACCTCTTGTCACTACTGCCCTGGCGGGTTTTATATGTTATCAGTGATGGCATTTATGTTTTGGTTTATTACGGGATGCGGTATCGCAGGAAGGTAGTCATGCAGAATTTGCTGCATGCTTTTCCTGAAAAATCAGAGGCGGAGAGACTTGTGATCGCCAAAGAGTTCTACCATAATTTTATCGATACGTTTATCGAGACAATAAAGCTGATCTCTATCAGTGAAAAAGAGCTGGACAAAAGATTCACCACCAATATTGAAGTGGTCAATGATTTGTACGCAGCCGGCAGGGATGTTCAAATGTATACCGGACATTTTTTTAACTGGGAAGTTGCGAATCTCGGATTTTCAAAACAGTCGAAATTCCCCCTGGTTTGTGTATATCTGCCTTTGTCCAGCAAAGCCTTTAACCGGGTTATTGTAAAACTCAGGGTCCGGTATGGCAGCATCATGCTATCGGCTTACGAGTTCAAAAACAAATTCAAGGACTATGTAAACGGGCATTATGCCCTGGGTCTTGCAGCAGACCAATGTCCCTCTGCCCCTGAAAAAGCCTATTGGCTGCCTTTTATGAACCAGATGACACCTTTTTATTCCGGGCCCGAAAAAGGAGCGAAAAAGAACAATATGTTCTGTGTATTCGGTCATTTTTATAAAGTGAAAAGGGGTTATTTCAAATTTGAATTTGAAGTGATGACCCTCGAACCCAATCAATATGAAACGGGTAAACTGACCGAACTCTATGTGGCACATCTGGAAAAAGCCATCCGGAAAATTCCTGCCAATTACCTATGGAGCCACAGAAGATGGAAATGGAAATATGATGCCGAAAAATATGGGGCGATGACGGTTGCGCAATAAAAAAGGATAGTAGTCAACTATCCTTTTTGTGAAATTCATCTGATACATATCTATTGTAAGACTGCGGTATCTTTTTCAATCTGGATCTTATCACTGTATTCGGTGATTTTTCCGTAGCCACCCAAAACATTCCTGAGATTATGGTATCCCTGTCTTTTGATCAGCGAGGATGCGATCACGCTCCGGTAACCACCGGCGCAATGAATGTAAATATTATGCGTATCATCCAGATCGGCCATGGAACCCGGATCCATCAATTTGTTGAGCGGCAGGTTGATGGCATCTTTTAAATGCCCGTCTGCATATTCCAATTCCTTGCGCACATCCACGATCACGATATTGGGATCGAAAGGGATATCCATTACCAGTTCGTCTGCTTCCACATCAATGATCATATCCAGTTTTTCCCCGGCCGCTTTCCATCCTTCAAAACCGCCCTCCAGATAACCGGACATCTTATCAAAACCGACACGGGCAAGTCTTACAATCGTTTCTTTCTCCCTGCCCGGTTCTGTAACCAGTATGAGTTCCTTATCAAATGGCAGAAGACTTCCGGCCCATTCGGCAAACCTGCCATCAAGACCGATACTGATGGAGCCCGGTACAAAACCTTCGGTAAAAACCGAGGAATGCCGGGTGTCCAGAATCAGCACATGATCCTGCGCCGCTTTTGTTTTGAATTCTGCAATCGACAATGGCTGCATGCCTTTCTCCAAAACCGCATTCAGGCTGGCATACCCTTCCTTATTGATCATGGCATTGATCGGGAAATACTGAGGAGGGGCTGTGAGACCTTCTGTGACCGCTTTGATAAATTCTTCTTTGGTTTGCGGCTGCAAAGCATAGTTTGTCTTTTTCTGCTCCCCGATGGTACTAAAGGTTTCCTCACCCAGGTTCTTTCCGCAACTGCTTCCGGCACCATGGGCGGGATAAACAATCACCTCATCCTTCAGTACCTGGATTTTGTTTTGCAGGCTTTCATATAACATGCCTGCCAGGTCTTCCATCGTGATTTCATTGGCTTTCTGGGCAAGATCGGGGCGTCCGACATCGCCAACGAATAACGTGTCTCCCGTAAAAACAGCATGATCTTTTCCTGATTCATCCCTGAGCAGAAAGCAACTGCTTTCCAAAGTATGCCCGGGGGTATGTAAGACTTCGATACTGATTTTTCCCAGTTTGAAGATTTCTCCGTCTTCCGCCACTTTAACCGGGAATTTTGTAACCGTTCCCGGTCCGTAAACGATGGTCGCACCGGTAGCTGCAGCCAGATCCAGATGTCCGCTTACAAAGTCGGCATGAAAATGGGTTTCGAAAATATATTTGATGTTGGCTTTTCTTTCCAGGGCCAGATCAAGATATTCTTCAATGTCTCTCAGAGGATCAATGATGGCAGCTTCACCATCGCTTTCGATATAATAAGCCGCCTCACTGATACAACCAGTATATAATTGTTGAATGAACATATCTTTTTTTAAGAATTTGTATACGCAAGGTTCACGCCAAAAAACAAGGGATGCGAAAATTGCTTCAATTTGTCAGGTAAACTGTCAACCTACCAGTGATTCCACAAACTGTACCACTTCTGCCAGCCGGGTATAATTTACAGAATAGTAAATAAATTTCCCATCACGCGACGTACTCAC
>JAGWTX010000125.1 GCA_028875955.1 Bacteroidota bacterium
CAGAAACCGGTTTCCCCTTATCACCAGCACAATGAACACAAGATCGTTCAACACATCGTTGATCAGTTGGTGGCCGGGAAAAACATGGCCCTCATTACAGATGCGGGAACCCCGGGTATCTCCGACCCCGCTTTTTTATTGGTTCGGGAATGTATAAAAAACGGGGTGCAAGTGGAGACCCTTCCCGGTGCCACTGCATTTGTTCCGGCTTTGGTGAATAGTGGCATACCCACCAATCGTTTTGTGTTTGAAGGTTTTCTTCCATTGAAAAAGGGAAGGCAAACCCTGCTGAAACAACTGGAACAGGAAACCAGGACCATGGTTTTTTATGAAAGTCCCATGCGGCTGGTCAGGACACTGAAGGAAATGATCGGTTATTTTGGGGCAGAAAGACAAGCGAGTGTGAGCAGGGAGCTCACCAAACTTTTTGAAGAAAACAAACAGGGAAGTTTGCAGGAGCTTGCCGATTATTTCGGCGCAAAAACAGTGAAGGGTGAGATAGTCATCGTGGTGGCGGGAAAAGAAAACTAACTCCTTACTCATACCAAACGGCAACCTCCTCCAGCGATTTCCTTTTTAAAACGGGAACAAAACATTCTTCCGCAGGATAGCCCACGGGAATCAGTAAAAAAGGTTTTTCATTCTCAGGCCTTTTTAACAATTGTAACAGGAAATTCATGGGTGAAGGTGTATGGGTAAGAGCCACCAGACCCGCATGATGAATCGCAGCCAGCAGAAACCCACAGGCAAGACCACAACTTTCTGTTACATAGTAATTCTGGTGTTTATGGCCATCGGGTGTATATTCATAACTTCTTTTAAAAACGATGATCAGGTAGGGAGCTGTTTCCAAAAAAGGTTTTTGCCAGTCAGTCTGCAGGGGGGCAAGGTCTTGCAGCCATTCTTCACTCATCCTGTTTCTATAACTTTCTTTTTCCTCGGCTTCAGCAGCCTGTCTGATCTGTTTCTTTAGCAGCGCATCTGAAACCACACAAAAGGTCCAGGGTTGCTTATGTGCACCTGATGGAGCAGAGGATGCCGTAAGAATCAGGTTTTCAATGACTGCTTTTGGGATCGCTTTATCGGAGAAATCACGAACGGTCCGGCGCTCATCCATCCATTCGTAAAAATCATTTGCCCTTTTCCGCATTTCTGCCGGATTATACGTTACTTTATTATATTGGGTAAATGAGTATCCATTGATTTTTTTCAAGGAAGACATAAGACAATTTTTCTGAAATTTACGGTTTCAAAATGATACGATACGATATGAGAAAAAATTGCAAACCCGCATGCTTGTTGTTCATCCTCACCGGCATGTTGACACAACTTCAGGCACAGCCGGACAGGTGGCAGCAACGCATCAAGTACAAGATTGATGTAGATATGAATGTGGAAACCAACCGGTTTACGGGAACGGAAAAACTGGATTATACCAACAATTCTCCTGATACGCTTGACAGGGTCTTTTTCCATTTATACTGGAACGCATTTCAGCCCGGCAGCAGCATGGATGTTCGCAGCAGGGTACTGGGCCAGACACGTATTTCCGAACCCAGCAGACGTTCCGATGGTCTTGACTGGGACGCCCGTGTAAAAGACAGGATACAACATCTTACGCCTGATGAAATCGGTTACCAGCATGTAACCCGTATAACCATCGGTGGAGTGGAACAACCGGTGAAAATGCATGAGACCATTCTGGAAGTAAACCTGACCAAACCCATTCTCCCGCATTCAACGGTTCAGATGGATCTGGCTTTTGAAGCGCAGGTTCCCAAGCAGATCCGCAGAAGCGGCAGGGATAATGCGGAAGGCATACGTTACAGCATGAGTCAGTGGTATCCCAAAATGGTGGAATATGATTACCAGGGATGGAATGCCAATCCGTATATCGCACGTGAGTTTTATGGCGTGTGGGGAGATTTTGATGTGAATATTTCCATTGATAAAAAATACATGGTTACCGCAGGTGGTGACCTGCAGAATGCCAATGAATTGGGTTTCGGTTATGAAACACCCGGAACAACCATCAAACCACAGAAAGGGGATAAGAACCTGTGGAAATGGCAGGCATACAATGTCCATGATTTTGTTTGGGCCGCCGACCCCACGTATAAAATGATCACCCGTACGCTGAAAGAAGGCCCCTTGTTACGTTTTGTCTATAAGGCGGTTGACTCTTTGGAAAACAGGTGGCAGAAGATGGCCGATACTGCTGCATTGGCGTATCCCATCATCGCCAGGACATTCGGACCCTATCCATATAAAACCTATACGTTTATACAGGGTGGTGACGGGGGTATGGAATACCCCATGGCCACATTGATCAAGTCTGCCAGTGTAGGAACGGCCCTGCATGAATGGATGCACAGCTGGTATCAGATGATGATGGGGACCAATGAATCACTCTATCCCTGGATGGATGAAGGCTTTACCGATTATGCCAGCACCCGGGTTCAGGCCACTTTGCGTAATGCCCCCGGTTTCTGGTACACAGGTTCCTACCGAGGTTATTTCGCCCTGGTAAAAAGCGGATTGGAAGAACCTGCCAGCACACATTCCGATCATTATAACACCAATTTCGCCTATTCATTGGCAGCCTATAGCAAAGGGGCGGTATTCATGTCGCAATTGGGATATATCGTCAGTGATAGCATCCGTGATAAGATCCTGCTCGAATATTACAGGGAATGGCGCTTCAAACATCCCAATCCCAACGACTTTATCCGTGTAGCCGAAAAAATGAGCCATATGGAACTGGACTGGTACAAGGAATACTGGATCAACAGTACCAAGACCATTGATTATGGCGTGGGAGATATCAATGTAAAAGACGGGTTAACCATGATCACCTTACACAGGATTGGTCAGATGCCGATGCCGGTTGATGTATTGCTCACTTTCAAAGACGGAACCCAGGAAATGCATTATATACCGATGAATCTGATGTATGGCGATAAGCCAGCAGAAAATGCCATCCCCAGAACCATTCACAATGAGTGGAACTGGACAAGTCCGGATTATACCTTCGGTACCAAAAGAGGGATTCAGGAATTGAAATCGATCGAGATTGATCCCAGTATGCGGATGGCAGATGTCAACAGATCGAATAATAAGCTGGTGATACCGGATTAATGTAGATAAGCCGAAAGAATTGGAATAAAAAAGAGCAGCTTAAAGGCTGCTCTTTTTTTGCTGGTAACATCAAATTACTTGGCTGCATGGATCACAAATTTTTCCTGAAAATATTCTTCGGGGAAAATTTTATAGATGGGCATCATTTTGGGTCTGAGACCGCTTTCAAAAATCTCCTGTGCCAGATCACCGCCTTTCAAACAGATCAGACCATTGGGGAGCGGTTTGCTGTGGTCTTTTTTTATAAGCGGGGCACTCCATTTCCAGAGGTCCTTTAACGGGGCAACCGCTCTTGAAACGGCATAGTCGAATTTCCGGTTTTTGATGTCTTCCGCACGGGTATGCTGAATGGTGATATTTTTGATTTGAGCCCCTTCGCAAACGGCTTCCACCACTTTTAGCTTTTTTGCAATACTGTCTACCAAATGAAATTTTACCTGGGGGAAAAAGATGGCCAGGGGAACTCCCGGGAAACCGCCCCCGCAACCGATATCGATGATCGTGCTGCCGGGTTGAAAATCGGCAATGGCTGCAATACTCAGCGAATGAAGGACATGGTGGAGATAGATACTATCGATATCCTTTCTGGAAATGACATTGATTTTGGCGTTCCATTCGGTATACAAGGCATCCAGCGCTGCAAACTGTGCTATCTGCTGATCGGTAAAATCAGCAAAATATTTCAGGATCAGTTCCAGTTTTTGCGGGGTGCTTTCCATATGGCGGGCAGGGTGATAAGGTAATAAAAGAAAAGCCAGATATCCAAAAAGAGAAACCAGGGATAGAGGTCTGCTTCATTCAGTTTTTTCATGCTTTTAAAAAGGATGATGGCCTGTATCAAAAGTCTTACGCCATAAACCGCCAATGCCAGCCACCAGTTATAAAAGATAATGCTGACCACCAGTAAGGGATACAGGATAAATGAAGTAAAGGAATATAAACCCAGCAAGAATTTATGTTTGGGTTTATAATACCTGCCGGTGGTATAATGCCGGTATTTCTGTGTCATCCACTCGCTCCAGCGTTTTTTGGGTTCACTGATGGTATGGGCATCCGGATCGATCACCACTGTTGTATTCCTTGCATTGGCTACCTGGTTGATGAACAGGTCGTCATCCCCGCTGGGGATCTGGTTGATCGAAGAGAACCCCTTGTTCCGCAGAAAAACCTCTTTCTTGTAACTCAGGTTTCTTCCCACGCCCATATAGGGTGTTCCCGCCATTGCATAAGACAGGTATTGCAGCGCGGTATGAAAGGTTTCAAAGCGGATCAGTTTATTCAGGATACCGGGTCTTTTGTGATAAGCGCCATAACCCAGTACAATTTCGGTGTCCTCCTGATAGGCATCCTGCATTTTCTGGATCCAGAACTCAGACACGGGCGTACAGTCGGCATCGGTCAATAATACGATCTCGTGTTTGGCGCTTTTGATCCCGATGGAAAGCGGGAATTTTTTCCCTGTAATCATTTTGGCTTCCTGCGTAAGCTGGATATGATTGATGTTTTTAAAGGATTTTTTGAACTCGTCAATCACATATCTACCCTCATCAGTGGAGTTGTCGTTGACAATGATAATCTCGTGTGTGGTCTTATAGTCCTGCACCAGTACACCCGGCAGGTTACGGGTAAGATTATCCGCTTCATCCCTGGCACAGATGATGATGGAAACAGGATGCTCGGTGCTGTTATTTCTTTCAGGGATCTGATAAAATGCCAACCTGCGGAAAAAATACAGGTAATACAAAACCTGGATAAAGATTACGGTACAAAACAGGTAGAACAGGATTGTCCATACGATGGGCGCTATCATCATCCTGCAAAAATAGCGTATTGACGGTTTCGCTGCAAAGGACTGTGGATAAGATGAGGGGTATGGGGGGTATATCTTACTTTTGCCGCATGGCATCACTGGCATTCGACATTACAGCTACTGCAAACAATTCCCGGGCAAGGGCCGGAAAGATTCAAACAGACCATGGAGAGATTCTGACCCCCATTTTTATGCCTGTGGGAACCGTTGGCAGTGTAAAAGCGGTAAACCAGCAGCAACTGAAACAGGAAGTGAAAGCGCAGATCATATTGGGGAATACCTATCATCTCTATCTGCGCCCGGGTACGGAAGTACTGGAAGCCGCCGGCGGTCTGCACAAGTTCATGGGTTGGGATAAACCGATCTTAACCGATAGCGGGGGATACCAGGTATTTTCCCTGGCTGCCAATCGCAAGATCAAGGAAGAGGGTGCCCTTTTCCAATCGCATATCGACGGAAGTCGCCATTTATTCAGTCCGGAATCTGTTATGGATATCCAACGCAGTATCGGAGCTGATATCATCATGGCTTTTGATGAATGCCCGCCTTATCCCAGTGATTACGACTATGCCAGAAAAAGTATGGATCTCACGCATCGCTGGCTGGACAGGTGTTTCCGCCGGTTAGCGGATACACCGGATAAATATGGCTATACCCAGAACCTATTTCCCATCGTACAGGGTAGCACTTATAAGGATCTGCGCAAGGCATCCTGTGAATATGTGGCTTCCAGGAATGCCGCCGGTAATGCGATTGGTGGTCTTAGTGTTGGCGAGCCGGAAGAAATGATGTACGAGTTTACGGAGTTTTGCACGGAAAACCTGCCCCTGGATAAACCCCGTTATCTCATGGGTGTGGGTACTCCCTGGAATCTGCTGGAAGGGATTGACAGGGGAGTGGATATGTTCGATTGTGTAATGCCCACCCGGAATGGAAGAAACGGGATGCTTTTTACCACACAGGGGGTGATCAATATCCGTAATAAAAAATGGGCCACCGATTTTAGTCCCATCGATCCCCTGCTGCCCTGTGAAAGCAGCCGGTATTATAGCAAAGCCTATCTGCGGCACCTTTTTATCGCCGATGAACTATTGGCCCTCCAGCTGGCCAGTATCCAGAATCTTGCCTTTTACTTGTGGTTGATGGGGGAAGCAAGGGCGCATATACTGGCAGGTGACTTTAGCGGTTGGAAAAGTGAAATGGTAACCCGGTTGAAACAGCGGTTGTAAAAGGGTATCGCCCAATTGATCCTTCTTTAACCTTATTTACGCAATCACCCCTGTATCTTTGTCAACTACTGCCCATCATGAAGAAACTTGACTGGTACATACTGAAGAAATTTCTGACGACTTTCTTTTTCGCCATTTTCCTGTTTTCCATCATTGCCATTGTAGTGGACATCAGTGAGAAGACCGATGATTTTGTCAAATCCCAGTTGGGTGTCAAAAAAATCATCACCCTTTATTATATTGGATTTATTCCTCATATTATCGCCCTCCTGTTTCCCTTATTCGTTTTTATCGCGGTAATTTTCTTTACTTCCAAAATGGCGGGTAAGAGCGAGATCATTGCCATCCTGGCCAGCGGAACCAGTTATAGCCGCTGGTTAAGACCCTATATATTGGGTGGCGCATTGCTGGGAACCGTATTGTATTTTGCCAATCATTATGTTGTGCCCAAAGCCAACCAGATCCGGGGCAGTTTCGAAGCCAAATACATTGATGGGAACAGTACTTATAATGCGTTGTTAAATACAAACAGCAATATTTATGTAAAAGTGGACTCGTTCACCTATGCCGGTATTTATGCCTATGATACCCTGACAAAAAGGGGCGGTCCAATTTTTTTATATACCGTAAAGGATAACCTGGTTACAGAAAACATCCGGGCGGATGCCATTTACTGGGATACATCCATCCACAAATGGAAACTGGAATCCCTTTTCGACAGAAAGGTATTCCCCCTGAAGGAACAGGTATCACTCGAAGGGAGCCGGGTCATGAATTTCAATTTCAAACCCTATGACCTGAGCAGGGATAAATATACCAAGGACAAACTGACCTCGCCGGATCTCAAGCGGTTCATCAAACTGGAGGAACTCAGGGGGTCGGAAGGGCTCAATGAATT
>JAGWTX010000126.1 GCA_028875955.1 Bacteroidota bacterium
GTCTTGGTGCAGGCATACATTCATACATGGCATCCAGGATATGTAAACGGCCTTTCCGCGCCTGTTCCAATGCTTCCATCATCACTTCCATGCTCAGGCCATCCACTTTGATATCCATCTGAACACCGCAGATACCATCGCGGGTTCCGGTAACCTTGAAGTCCATATCACCCAGATGATCTTCATCACCCAGTATATCCGTCAAAATCGCATATTTTCCATCTTCCCGGGTGATCAGACCCATTGCCACACCGCTTACATGTTTGGGGATGGGCACACCCGCATCCATCAGGGCCAGAGAACCGGCACAAACAGTTGCCATGGATGAAGACCCATTGCTTTCCAGGATATCACTCACGATCCGGACAGTATAGGCATATTCGTTTCCGGGCATCATCTGTTTCAGACTGCGCATGGCCAGGTTTCCATGTCCCACTTCCCTTCTGCCCACACCGCGCATCATTTTCACTTCGCCGGTGGAGAATGGTGGAAAGTTATAATGCAGGATGAATTTGCTGTATTCAGATTTTGCAGCGGTTTCAGCCAGCAATTCGTCTAACTTGGTACCAAAGGTTACCGTTGTCAGGGATTGTGTTTCGCCACGGGTAAACAGGGCAGATCCATGCGGAGTGGGCAAAGGCTCCACTTCCATCGCCAAAGGACGAACCTGATCCAGCTGACGGCCGTCGAGACGGATCCTGTCGTCCAGCATCATGTTTCTAACCACTTCCCATTTCAGGTCTTCGTAATATTTCTTGGCCAGTTTCTTATCCAGATCGGTGGCTTCTTCACCCAGACTTTCGATAATGGCGTCTTTCAGGGCTGCATAGGCTTCTGTGCGCTCATTTTTGGAAGAACCCTTTCTCGAAATCTCATACACTTTGTCTTTTGCAAAAGCAATCACTTTTTCTCTGATCGCTTCATCCTGTGGGGGCTTCTTATAATCCCTTACGGCGGTAATTCCTTTTTTGGCTCTCAATTCAGCCTGTGCCCTGATCTGTATGCGGATGGCATCATGTGCCAGTTGCAAGGCTTTTACAAGATCCGCTTCCGCACATTCTTTTGCCTCCCCTTCCACCATCATCAGGTTCTTCTCGGTTGCAGCGATCAGGAATTCCAGATCTGAAGCTTTTAACTGGTCACGGGTCGGGTTTACGACAAATTGGCCATCAACACGGGCAATTCTTACCTCACTGATGATTTCTTTAATAGGAATATCCGAAACAGCCAGGGCAGCCGATGCTGCCAGACAGGCCAGGGAATCCGGTAACACTTCCGCATCACTGGATACCAGGCTGACCAGCACCTGGACATCGCAGAGATAATCTTCCGGGAAAAGCGGACGCAATGCTCGGTCGATCAGACGGCTGGTGAGGATCTCATAATCATTCAAACGGGCCTCTCTTTTGAAAAAAGACCCGGGTATACGTCCTGCTGATGCAAATTTTTCTTGATAATCAACACTTAAAGGGAAGAAATCCTGTCCTTCTTTGGGTTCCTTATTGGCTACTACAGTAGCCAGTATGATACAATTGCCCTGGCGAACGGTAACAGCACCATCTGCCTGACGGGCAAGTTTTCCGGTTTCGATGAACACCTCACGGCCTCCACCCAAATCGAAACTTACACTGATTGGTTGTGATAACATAAACTGATTTTGTAATTCGGAATACGAAAAATAGGTAGGAATTGCCAGCTGATTCGTAGCCAAATGTTAATAAATGGCGAAACAAAAACAGGTATGAACTGAAATGACTATTCCCAACCGCATGTAATCTGCCAGTTGGGAATAGCACTTGTCATACCGACTCATTATTTTCTCAGACCTAACTTTTCGATCAAAGCACGGTAACCCTGGAGGTTGTGCTTTTGCATGTAGGCTAATAAACGCTTACGTTTACCTACCATCTGCATCAAACCACGTTGAGTGGAATGGTCGTGTTTGTTGGCTTGTAAATGCTTGGAAATGTGTGAAATACGTTCAGTCAGCAAAGCCACCTGGGCTTCGATTGAACCTGTGTTAGTGGCTTTTCCACCAAATTCAGCAAAAATATTTGCTTTTTTCTCAATTGTTAAATAAGGCATTTCAAAATGTTTAAAAAAGACTCCGGTTTGTTTTCTTTTATTTTTTTATCGGCTGCAAAGGTAGGATAATAAATCAGAAATCTAAGGTTTCGATAAGGAATTTTAGTACCTAAAAACCCTATTTCCGGCAGTTTTCGGATTCCGGGAAAGCGATGGTACGGGCAACTGCCGGTTTACCGTTAAAATTTCAGGAATGAATGTAAGGGCTGAATGGTTTATTTAGTAATGTTGTAAGGAAACATTTTCACCAAATTTTTTCCCCTATCATGTTTGGTATCACCATTTTGGGCAATAATTCGGCTATTCCGGCCTATGACAGGCACCCGACTGCACAGGTGGTGACTTTGAACGACCAGCTTTTCCTTTTTGATTGCGGGGAAGGCACCCAGATGCAGATAACCCGTTACCGGATCAGAAGGAGCAAGATTCATTATATTTTTATCTCCCATTTACACGGGGATCATTATTTTGGCCTGATCGGTCTTTTAACCAGTATGGGATTGCTGGGGAGAACCCAACCCCTTCATTTGTTTGCGCCTGCTGAATTGGATACCATCCTGCAGCTGCAATTGAAAGTGGCCGCCACCGAACTCCCTTTTTCCATCGCCTTTCATCCCCTGCCTGAAGCGGGTGTATTGGTGGATACCCCTAAATTCAGCGTGGAATGTTTTCCCACCGAACACAGGATACCCTGCTGGGGATTCATCGTAAGGGAAAAATTAAAACCCCGCAAGATCGATAAGGAAAAGATCCAGCAGTATGCTGTTCCGGCAGCTTTTTATGAAAGATTGAAAAACGGTGACGATTATGAAAGCCGGACCGGTGAAATCGTCCGGAATGAGTGGGTTACCTATGCCAACAGATCACCCAGAAGTTATGCCTATTGTGCCGACACACGCTATCATGAACCCATTGCAAAATATGCAAACGGCGTAACGGTAATGTATCACGAAGCGACCTATCTCTCGGACCTGGCAGACAGGGCCCGGGATAGATTTCATACCACTGCCCAACAGGCTGCAGCCATTGCCCGGCTGGCTGAAACAAAAAGGCTTTTGATCGGTCATTTCAGCAGCAAGTATGACCAGCTGGATGAATTCCTGGCCGAAGCCGTCAGTGTTTTTCCAAATGTGGATCTGGCATTGGAAGGGGTTACTTACCGGGTAGGACATTAAGGGTTCCTGGATCTTCGGGAAACGCATACCCGCATAATTGGTAAAGTGTAACACCTGGAAATCCTATAAAAGCATCCTCCATCTGTAAAAGGATTCAAATTCCTGTTTCCAATAGCTCTCCTTATGTTGTCCCAGTGGGTTGATCACCTGACGGATGATATAGCGCTGTTTTTGCTTGAGGATGTTTCCCAGTTTTTCCATGTCAGGCACCATGTCTGTACTTTCCCGGGATCCGGCATACAGATAAAATTTGGGCTGGGTTGGCGTATTGAATTTCTCCGCAACGTTACATATTTCTGGCGCTATCCACAAGGAAGGTGAAAAAGCCGCAGCGGTACCGAATACATCCGGATATTGAAACACAGCATACAAACTGATCAATCCTCCCATACTGCTTCCGGCAATGGATGTGTTTTCAGGCCCTTTCAGGGTTCTGAATTTCGAATCGATATAAGGTTTCAGGGTTTTCACCAGGAAAGCAACATAGGCATCCCCTTCGCCCTTGCCATATTTCTCATTGTCGAAGGGATTGTATTCTGTCATTCTTGTATTCCCGCCATGATCAATACCCACCACGATGCAGGGTTTATTGAGTTTTTGCTGCAGGGTATCCAGGCATTCGTCAATGCCCCATTCCCCAAATGCGGCTGTCTGCTCATTGAAAAGGTTCTGGCCATCCTGCATATAAATGACCGGATATTTTTCCGAGGATAATGCATAGTTTTTGGGAAGGTAAATCCAGATTCTCCGGGTGCGTTGTAACTGTGGCATCTGAAACGCAGTATCCAAAATGCGTACCTGCGGACTGGCCGTGTACTTTTTGGGCACTTCGGGATAATTGTCTTTCCAGCCTGCAATTGTGTATTCCTGGGATACGTCTCCGTTTACCTCAAGGATCCTGTCGGCAATATCCCTTCCATCTGCCGTGGTTTCAATTTTATCCTGCGATCCCCTGGTAAATTTGAAAGCGTAGGTACCGGATGCCATGTTTTTCAAAACCAGGCTTTTCCGGGAACCGCCAAAGGGTTTGAGCTTATAATTTTCGTCATGCGGATTCCAGTTATTGAAATTACCGGAAACATAGATATCATCATTTTTTTGTGTAGCCACATCCGTTACCACAAGTCGCACGGAAAATTGCGACATCGAAATCTTGGATGCCAATAAAAAACAGGATAGAATCAGTAAGATTTTCATGGTATGAATGTACAAACTGATGCATAAAAAAACCGGGTTTGTAAAGTCCGGTTTGTTAAATTTCGCTGGCGTATCCTTAATCCAGGATCTCTACATCCCTGGGATATTTGCTCTTATTAAACACAAATTTGCTTTCCGCTACGGTTGCATTCAGGTTGAGACCGGACATTTTCACTTCTGTAATATTGTTGCTTTTATCCAGGATCCTGGCTTTGGAAAAAGTGTTTTTTGCCTTATCGATATAGAGATTGACCTTTTGAAAATTTTTCCGGTTATCGATGGGTTTCAATTCGATCTCGTAATAAGCACCCTTGGATGAAACCAGTTTATAGGTAAAATCATTGTCATAGGCACCCGACAATAATTTCTGGGGACTGAGGGTCTGGCTGCTTTCTTCCACCGGTGATTTGGTGATGGTTTTATCGCCATCATACCGATATACGTCGTGTCCGTCACAAATAATTTCTGATTTTCCTTGTTTGAGGAAATATTTATCGCCTTTCATCTGGAGGGAAAGACTTTGTGTACCGGTTGGTTTGCCTTTGCTGGTAAATGAGTTCAGTATGCAATTGGCAGTGATGCCTTTGGCTGATTTTACCTTGGCACCCACGGCATCCAACACTTTTTTTGCAGCAGGATCGTTTTGCGCCATTACCACACCGGAAAAACACAGGATCAATAAACAGCAAGCGTATAATTTCTTCATCAGTATCTAATTATTGGGCGCAAATATAAGTCATACCCGCCTTTATGACTGTCAGTGGGTGTGTAAGTTTAACAGATTGCTCTGGAAATGACAGAAAGCAGACATATCAGACCATGGAATCCAGGAATTCCTGCAGTTCCATATCAGACTTAAACAGTACTTCCCTTGCCTTACTTCCCTGGTTGGGTCCAACAACGCCGGCGGCTTCCAACTGATCCATTAACCGGCCGGCACGGTTGTATCCCAGTTTCATCCGTCTTTGTATCAGTGAAGTGGAACCCATTTGGTTCTGAACGATCAGTTTGGCGGCATCTTCAAACAAAGGATCGCGGTCGTTGGCATCGAAGTCCCGTCCTTCCAGATCCTTTTCATCCACATATTCGGGCAAGAGAAAGGCTTCCGGATAACCCCGTTGATCACCGATAAATTCGCAAACGGCCTCCACTTCCGGTGTATCCACGAATGCGCATTGCAAACGGGTGATCTCACCATTGTAACTCACGAGCATATCACCCTTACCTATCAGCTGTTCTGCGCCTCCTGCATCCAGAATGGTACGGCTGTCGATTTTACTGGATACTTTGAACCCGATACGGGCCGGGAAATTGGCCTTGATGGTTCCCGTAATGATATTAACAGAAGGTCTTTGTGTGGCAATGATCAAATGTATACCGATGGCACGCGCCAGCTGGGCAAGACGGGCGATGGGCATTTCCACTTCCTTGCCGGCTGTCATGATCAGATCTGCAAACTCATCCACAACCAGTACTATGAATGGCAGGTATTGGTGTCCTTTTTCCGGATTGAGTTTGCGTGATGTGAATTTTTCATTGTATTCCTTGATATTGCGGCAACCGGCTTCTTTTAACAGGTCATACCTGTTATCCATTTCAATACAAAGCGCATTGAGGGTATGCACCACTTTTTTGGTATCCGTAATGATGGATTCTTCCTCTCCGGGCAATTTGGCCAGAAAATGTTTTTCAATCACCCGGTATAAGCTCAGTTCCACTTTTTTGGGATCGACCAATACAAATTTGAGTTGTGACGGATGTTTTTTAAACAGCAGGGATACCAGTATGGCGTTTAACCCGACTGATTTACCCTGACCGGTCGCACCCGCCATGAGGAGGTGGGGCATATTGGCCAGGTCCACGATAAAATTTTCGTTGTCGATCTTTTTACCAATGGCAATGGGTAAAGAGAAATGCGTGTTCTGAAATTTTTCTGATGCCAGCAGGGTTCGCATACTGACAATCGATTTCCGCACATTGGGCACTTCAATACCAATGGTGCCTTTTCCCGGAATGGGTGCAATGATCCGGATACCCAAAGCGGCCAGGCTTAACGCGATATCATCTTCCAGGTTCTTGATACGGCTGATCCGCACACCCGGAGCAGGTACGATTTCATATAAGGTTACCGTGGGACCAACCGTTGCTGCAATCCGCTGGATGGCAATATCATAATTCTTCAGTGTTGCAATGATCTGGTTTTTGTGTGTTTCCAGTTCGGTTGCATCGTGCACGATTTTTTCACTGCCATGGGTTTCGAGCAGGTCCAGTGTGGGATATTTATAATCTTTCAGATCCAGTGTAACATCATACCGGGTATTGAGTTTACCAACTGTGGTGGCGGGTTTCACCTCATCCTCAGCAATTTCCGGTGTTTCTTTGATCTCCAGTTCCAGATTAGCCGCATCTGCCGGTTTGGCTACAGGGGTTGTTTTTGCGGGCTCCAAAACGGAGGAATGGATCGGTTCGGGCATTTCCGCTTCCGGATCCTCCTCTTTTTCCACCATGTCAAACGCATGCATCGGATTGTGTACCGGATTTTCCTGGGGCATGATCACGACAACCCCTTTCCCATCCTGTTTCATCC
>JAGWTX010000127.1 GCA_028875955.1 Bacteroidota bacterium
CCATTCTCGGTGGTCAGTGTCTGGTTATAGATATAGTTATAGGTATATCCATTGGGTATATATTTTGTGTCAAACAGGTTATTCACCTGACCGATGATCTGCCATTCCCCGCCCAGCATATGTTTCAGGGTCCAGTTCGCCCGGAAATTCTCCACCCAGAAGCCATCCAGTTTCCTGGCATCACTCTGGCTGTTATCCATATATTGTTTCCCGACATATTTGCTGATCAGGTTCAGGCTGAGTTGTTTTACCGGGATGATCGAAACGGTTGCACTACCGATAACGGAAGGCGAAAAAGAGATATCAGTGTTCCTGTGTGTAACCGGATCCTGGCCGCCTGTATCATAATTATCCAGGTATTCCACAAAGGAAGCCACTTTGTTTTTACTGAAAGTCAGATTGCCGGCCAGCTGCATCCAGCGGTTAATATGCGCTGACGCCTGTAATTCAATCCCCAATCGGTAACTATACGGAATGTTGATCCGGGTATAGGAACCCACATCATTGATCTGACCGGTCTGAACCAGTTGATTCAGGTAGTACATGTAATAAACGGTTGCCCCATACTGAAATTCGGGACTGCGTTTTTCCATACCGAGTTCCACATCGTGTAAGGTTTCGGCCTTGGGCTGACTGGTGATGCCGGTCTGGAAATCATCACGGTTGGGTTCTTTATGTGCCATGGCATAACTGAGAAAACCCTGCCATCCGTTCCGGTTATAGGTGATACCCAATTTGGGATTGACAAAATGAAAGGTACGATCCACCGTTAAGGTGGGATTCCCTTCAAATCCATTCATATTGTGCGCAACTGAACGGTATTGCAGATCGGCAAATCCTGTCCAGTTTTTTTGTAACTGGTGCTGCCATTTTGCATAAAGGTTTCTGTCGGTCTTTACTGCAGGGTAGTCATAATAGCGATAGGCAGGAGGGATGCTGCCGTACTGGAGCCAGGCCAGTGTTCCGTAATGGCTGCCTTCATAAGTGGTCCAGCCACCCCCCAGCGTAAATTCATCCCTGTTGTCTTTATACTGCAGGGATGCAATCTGTCCGTAAAAAGAGTTGTCGAGCCAGCGTTGTCTTACAAGGTCTGTGCTGGTTATCGGGCTTCCCCCATTGTTGACATCGGGTAAACCATAATCTGCAAAAGCCTGTCCTGCTTTGTATTCTTCATAATACCCCTTTCCCTTTGTCAGGAAAACAGCCGTATTGAAAGACCATTTGGCGGATAGTGCCTGATTGAAAAAAAGCTGGTAATGGGTCTGTGTATAATTATCGGTCTGGTTATCGTAAGGGGTTCCGGGTTTTTCGGTACCCGCCGGATTAAAGGTCCTGTCTGTATTCAGCAGGTTTTCCGGAACGCCATACCAGGCCTGGTAAGTTTTTTCCTTACCTGAAAAAATATTCAGCCGCAGCGAAGATTTCTTATTCAGGTAAGCGGTGCTGAAATAAAAGGATTTCAGATCGGAATGGGCCCTGTCGATATAGCCGTCACTGTTGATCCGGCTCACCCGGGCATCGAGGGTGAAATGTCCGCCTAGTAAACCTGTTCCGGCTTTCAACGTATTTTTCCAGGTATTAAAGGAGCCAGCCGTATTGTTCAGTTCTGCATATGGTTTCTCATGATAGTCGTTGGTGGCCAGATTGATGGTTCCTCCAAAGGCACCGGCTCCGTTGGAGGAGGTGCCCACCCCTCTTTGGATCTGGACACTGCTCAGTGAAGAGGCGAAATCGGGAAGATCTACGAAGTAGGTACCCATGCTTTCGGCATCATTGTATGGGATGCCGTTCAGGGTCACATTGATCCGGGTGGCATCGGTTCCCCGGATCCGGATTCCGGTATAACCCACCCCGTTTCCTGCATCCGCGTTAACTACCACGGATGGGGTCTGGTCCAATAAAAATGGGATATCCTGTCCCAGATTGGTTTTTGCCAATTGCTCCTGCGTGATATTGGTTTTGGCAAACGGTGCTTTATCGGAAGCCCTGAGCGCCCTTACTTCCAACGGCTGCAGAAACAGGGAAACGGGCGTCAGAGCTATCTCAAGGCCTGAAACATTTTTGTCAACCTGTACATCCCGGGTATGGGTCTGGAATCCGATACTCTTGATGGTCAGGGTCCATTTTCCTGCAGGCAGATTGGGAAAACGGAAACTACCTTCCGCATTGCTGAGGGTTTGCCGGTCTCCGAGGCTGATAACAGCACCGGCAATAGGGGAATGGGTGTTCAGTTCTGTGACGGTACCTGTAACCAGGTGTTTCGCGGATTGTGAAAAAACGATTTGGAAGAAGCCCAACCAAATCAATGTTCCCAAAAACTTTTTCATTTTTTGAAGTTTAAAAGTTAATAATGGGAACAGGGAAATGCTAACGGAGAGGTATTGAAAAATCTTACACCTTCCCTTCGCAGGAATTACCCTGTTCAGGTTCAACGGGTATTATCTCAGCCGGCGTGGAAATTTCCACGATAGCACCCCGAGGAATGATCTTTTGCAAAATTAGCAGTTCCTTGCATCCGGCACAACTGTAACTTTCCGTTTCCAAATACGTTATATCAAAAATGACCCCCATGAAGTATTTTTTACTAACCCTGGTTTTTGGAATGGGTATGCATATGCTGCCTGCACAGATACAGCGGAACCTGGTGGTGGATGCGGACGCAGAAGCCAGGACCGTATCGGCTTTTACCGGTATTGAGGTATCCGGTGCCATTGATCTGTATATCTCCCAGGGAGAACAGGCTGGTGTGGCCATCAGTGCCAATAGTGATGAGATCAAACAAAGAATCCGGACCGAAGTCAGTTCCGGTATCCTGCATATCTATTTGGATGGAAAGGGATTGAACTGGAAACGATGGGGCAACCATAAGATGAAAGCCTATGTGACCTATCATACCCTGAACCGGCTGGAAGCTTCCGGAGCCTGCAATATCAGAACCACAGATCCCATCCGGCAGGAGGTACTCCGGATCGAATTATCAGGCGCCAGTGATTTTAACGGGGAAGTGGCCATTGGCAAACTGACCCTGAGTGCCTCCGGAGCGTCTGATCTCAAAATCAGTGGTTCAGCCGATGAGCTTTTGGTGGATGCCAACGGGGCCTGTAATGTAAAAGGCTATGATCTGGCATCCCGCATGTGCAAGATCAATGCCAGCGGGGCTTCCAATGTCAGGATAACCGTAAACCAGGAGCTCAATGCCGTAGCCAGCGGGGGTAGTACCATTTTTTACAAAGGCACCGGTTTGATCCGGGATATCAGCAGCAGTGGGGGCGCTTCCATCAAGAAACGCTCGGATGATTAGATCCTTTGTTGGCCGGTGCTTTTCTGAAAACCGGCTTCTTCCGGTTTTTTTCTTTTTAGGCGGTCTGCATCGTTTGTCTGCTACCTAAAATCCTTTCCGGCAAAGGCTTTCAGACGAATTAGTCTGTCCTGTGTTTCACCTGAAGTAAATAAATATTTGGATACTACTCCGTACAACCCTACTTTTGCTGCCCAATACATCGCGAGGTAGAGCAGCGGTAGCTCGTCGGGCTCATAACCCGAAGGTCGGAGGTTCGATCCCTTCCCTCGCAACAAAAAGGCCACAGATGTGGCTTTTGTTTTTCAAAGGGTCAGCATAGGACCCCCATTCGGCTAGAGGCTACTCTGGATACTGAAAGAACAGAACGGAACAGGACCCATGGTCCCGCTTGTCATTCCCGTTAACCTCCTTCGCTTTCTGGGTAGTACACAAAAAATACCGTTTACCGGTTTATCATGATGAAAGCAGGATTTGTAAATATTTTCGGCAGACCCAATGCGGGTAAAAGCACTTTGCTCAACGCGCTGATCGGTGAGAAAATGGCGATCGTATCCCCCAAAGTGCAAACCACCCGTCACCGCATCAAAGCCTTTCTGAACAAACCCGGTGAATACCAGATCATCTTTTCTGATACGCCCGGAATCATCGATCCCCAGTACAAATTGCATGTACGGATGATGGATTCGGTGAAATCCGCACTGGAAGATGCAGACCTGGCCCTGTTGATTGTGGATGCGAATGAGAACCTGGAAGAAGTGGATGCCATTTTCCAGGGTCTCCGCTTGCGGGTACCCAGTATTGTGATCCTGAATAAGATTGATGAAGCGGCCAACGGGAAGATTGCGCTGGCCGAGGCTTTTTTTGCAGACAAGCCGTATTGCCGTCAGCTGGTAAAAATTTCGGCCCTTCAAAAAGTGCACCTGAATAAATTACTGGATGCCATTTTGGCTTTTTTACCGGAAGGAAACCCGTTTTATAACGAGGACGACCTGAGTGATCTTCCGACCAAATTTTTTGTCAGTGAACTGATCCGTGAAAAGATCTACCAGCTTTTTGGTGATGAGATCCCTTATCATACAGCCGTAATGGTCAATGAATACAAGGAGAAGGAATCACTGGTAAAGATCCAGGCGGATATCATCGTAAACCGGGAAACCCAGAAAGCCATCATCATTGGTGATAAGGGAAAGATGATCAAACAGATCGGTGTTGCCGCCAGGGCGGATATTGAAGCTTTTATCGGGCAGAAGGTTTTTCTGGAACTGTTTGTAAAAGTCAGACCCAAGTGGCGGGATAACGATTTTCAGTTAAAAGAATATGGATACAAATAATTATAAATGAATTATTTGTAAATAATAATTAATATTTTAATTTAAATAAAATGAGTTATACAGTTGCAATTGTGGGGCGACCCAATGTGGGAAAGAGTACATTGTTTAACCGGTTCCTGGAACAAAGGAAGGCGATTGTTGATGATATCAGCGGGGTTACCCGCGACCGTCAGTATGGTCTGGCAGACTGGAATGGAAAGGTATTCAACCTGATTGATACGGGAGGGTTTGTGCCATCCAGTGATGATATCTTTGAAAGGGAGATCCGGAAACAGGTGCAGATCGCCATTGAAGAGGCTGATGGGATCATTTTTATGGTGGATGTGGCAACCGGGATCACCGATCTGGATGAATCGATGGCAGATATGCTGCGAAGGGCTAAAAAGCCGGTATATGTGGTGGTCAACAAGGTTGACAACGGCACCCGTGAACTGGAAGCTACTGAATTTTACTCCCTGGGTTTTAAAAACAATTTTTTTATCAGCAGTATTTCCGGAAGCGGTACGGGAGAGCTTTTGGATGCGGTTACGGAACCCATAACCGCCGAGGACGTGGAAGCGGCCATGAAAGACAGCGGGCTTCCCAAGTTTGCCATCATCGGACAGCCCAATGTGGGCAAATCCTCCCTGCTGAATGCCCTGGTCGGAGAGGAAAGAACCATTGTGAGTGATATTTCCGGCACGACCCGCGATAGCATCCATACCCATTACAAGCTGTTTCAGAAAGAGTTCATGCTCATCGATACGGCAGGGATCCGGAAAAAAAGCAAGGAGAAGGAAGACCTGGAGTTTTACTCCATTATCCGGGCCATCAAAGCCATTGACGATGCAGATGTCTGTATGATCGTACTGGATGCCCATAAGGGAATCACCGCCCAGGATATCTCCATTTTCAGCCTGGCGGTCAGAAAAGGCAAAGGGGTGGTTGTGCTGGTAAATAAATGGGATCTTGTTGAAAAAGAGACCAATACAGCGCGTGATTATGAAAACACTTTAAAGAAAAAACTGGCCCCTTTTACCGATGTACCCATTTTGTTTATCTCGGTGATTGAAAAAACAAGGATTTTCAAGGCGATAGAACTGGCCCTGGAAGTGTATGAAAACCGGAAACGCCGCGTACCCACCTCACAATTGAACGAAGCCATGCTGGCGGCTGTTGCAGCTTACCATGCTCCTGTGGTGAGAGGAAATACGATAAAAATAAAATATGTCACCCAGTTGCCAACCGAAGTGCCATCCTTTGCTTTTTTTACCAATTATCCGGATGATATCAAGATGCCGTATAAGAATTATCTCGAAAACCAGCTCAGGTTAAAGTTTAATTTCAAAGGGGTGCCTATACGTATTTTCTTTAGAAAGAAATAAATTACTTTATATAATATTTGTTAAATCGGACAGGGTTGTTATCTTTGCGCAAACTTAAAAACTCAAAAAATCAAGTACAATGAAAAAAGTATTAGCAATCTTAGCAGTAGCCGGTTTCATGGCTGCATGTAATTCAGGTGAGGAAAAAGCTGCCACTGCAGATAGCACTGCTACTCAGTCTGTTGACACTACCAAAGCTGCCATGGATACCACTCACATGGATACCACTCATGCAATGGATACTACCAAAGCTAAAATGTAATTCAGGTACTTATTACTGAATAATATTACTTACAGCCAAACAGCTGTATAAAAAGATCCTCCCGGTTTCGGGAGGATTTTTTTGTGCCAGTTTGTACCAATTTCCCTGATTCGGGAGCAATGGCACCAATATTGACTTATTTTCATAAACCCGATTCAGCGCAGGATTTGATGACTGTGTGACATTTTGACCCAAGTAAGAAAATATGGTAAAAGAAAAATTATACTTCCGTTCAGATGAGGATACCGACTTCCTTCCCATCATTCCCATCAATGAGAACGATACGGAACAGGATAAGAATTTAGTGATTCCGGAAAGCCTTCCCATACTACCCCTGAGGAATACCGTTCTGTTCCCCGGTGTGGTATTACCCATTACGGTGGGCAGGGATAAAAGCATCAAAGCTGTAAACGATGCCTATAAATTGGACAAACTGATCGGTGTCCTGGCCCAGAAGGATGCCAATATTGAAGAGCCGGAACCCAAGGATCTTTGTAAGGTTGGAACCGTGGCAAGGATTGTGAAACTGATCAAAATGCCGGATGGGGGCACCACCATCATCATCCAGGGAAAGAAGCGTTTCGAACTGTTGGAAATGACTGCTGAAGACCCTTACTTCAAAGCGGATATCCGTTTGTTTGCAGAGGATGAATTACCGGTAACTGAAAATTTCCAGGCCTATATCAGCAGTATCAAAGACCTGGCTGCCCAGATCATCCAGTTATCCCCCAATCTGCCGACAG
>JAGWTX010000128.1 GCA_028875955.1 Bacteroidota bacterium
GGGCAGGCAACAACAGATGATCAATTCCCTGTTCTTCGAGATAGGCACTGAAAAGCTTGGTGCTCATCAGTTCTCCCTGTGCCAGGATATCCTTATTCAGGGCTTCACTAAAAGAAATGCGAAGAATGATATTGAGAAAATCAAAATGTTCCGTCACCAGATCATTCGCTTTTTTCTGAACCGCAGGCGTCTTCAGCAGATCCAGTACAAAATCTCTGTAATGTGCTTCCAGCTTATCGATCTTTTGTTTGGCACCTGTTCGGTCGCCCTGTGACAAACTATTGCTGATCTCAACCAATGCATTGGTGGTGCCGCTTAAGGCACTCAAAACAACAATGGTTGGTTCTGCATCCCTGGTTATCAAAGCTGATACCTGGTGCATACGTTCCGGCTTACCAACACTGGTGCCGCCAAACTTCATTACTTTCATGTGAAACCCCCTCCCCCGATTTTAGTTATGAATAATTTTGTGCAAATGTACAGGCTGACAGAATATGTACAGATAAGTATTTTAAATAACACACGTTAGTAAAAACCAGTCGCAGACTGCTTTGCAGGCTGTTGAACCCAATTACAAATGCAAAGAAAACCGGTCTCCTACCTGTCGTAATTCCTGTACCACACTTTCCACCAGTGGAATCCCTTCCTTTTTCCGGATGGCTTCCATTTCCCTTTCCGGATCTCCCGGTATCAATACCTTTTCATATCCGGGAGCCGGTTTTGCCTGGCGGAAACGACCGATCCAGTTATCCATATGTTGTTTGAATTCGGCTGCAGGACGGAACGCATCCACCCGCATCGCACCCAAAAAATGACCCAGTCCCTCACCCGGCATATTCTCGGGCATGGCTACATAAGCCGGAAAAGGAGGTGCCCAGGGACCATAGGAAGCACCACTGAGTACAGCGGAAAAGATATCTACGATACTGCCCAATGCATATCCTTTGTGGCTTCCATGTTCCCGGTCGCTGCCCAGGGGCAAAAGCGCTCCCTGTTTTTTCAGGATATTGGCATCTTTTGAAACCCTGCCCTCTTTATCCTGCACCCATCCGTCCGGTGTATCCTCCTGTTTTCTTTGCAGGATCTCGAGTTTCCCATTGGCAGCCGTGGTTGTGGCAAAATCGGCTACAAAAGCAGGTTCCTTGTCTGCGGGAATCGCCACGGCAATAGGATTGGTTCCCAGCATTCTTTCAATGGAAAAAGTTGGTGCCACCAAGGCACTCGCATTGGTCATGGCCATCCCGATCATATCCTGATCCAAAGCCATCATGGCATGATAACCGGCTATGCCAAAATGATTGGAGTTTTTTACACTCACCCATCCGGTGCCCGCAATCTTTGCTTTTTCAATGGCCACCTGCATGGCAAAGGGTGCCACCACCAAACCCAAACCGGCATCCCCATCCACTACCGCAGTAGATGGCGTTTCATGAACGATCCGGATATCGGGTGTGGCATTGATCCGCCTGGCTTCCCACAATCGCACATAACCGGTTAGCCTGGCAACTCCGTGACTGTCGATACCGCGTATGTCTGCAGACAGTAACGCTTTTGTGGCAGTTGCTGCATGGGATTCAGAACATCCCATGGCTTTGAAGACTGAAAAAGTAAACTGATAAAGTTGTTCATAGGAAAAAATCATACATAGATTGCTTACGGTGATTCAATTGTCCTGCAAGGTAAGTTTTGTAGGTATTTCCGGTTCAGATGCCTGCAAATAACGCATTGCAGTTTTGTTAAAACAGGATAGTTCTTGTAAAAGCAAAAAAAAGAAGTGTATGGTTACATACACTTCCGGTTATACATTCAGGGAACTTCAATTAAAAGGGCAGATCATCCAGGGGCTCGGTGATCTCATTGGCAGAAGGCATGCTTGCGGCAGGCTGTGAATAAGACGGAGCTGAAGCATAGGACTGACCACCTCCTTCTCCGGAACCGCTGCTGCCACTGTCACCTGAGCGGCCTCCTAACAACTGAACGCTGGCGATACGCAGGGTCAGGGATGCGCCATTGCGGCCATCCTGGGTGGTATAGGTGCGGACATCGGGCTGACCTTCCACATATACCTGCGTCCCTTTTTTCAGGTAAGGTGCTACGGCAGTTCTGTCTGTCCAGTAAGCACAGTCCACCCAGGTGGTTCTGTCTTTCTGGTTTCCCTGCGCATCCTTATAACGTTCCGTATGGGCTACTGTAAAATTGATCACATTCTTACCATTGACATTGTTCACTATGGCATCTTTTCCAAGATTACCGATTACCTGAAGCTTGATCATAATTCTAAATTTTTGTAAATATCTAAAAATTGAAATTACAGAAAATGCGTATTTACCGCAAAACAGTCGGTGCTTTACTGTATAACTTGGGGTTAACTCGTGTAAACAGGACTTGTATTATTGTGAAAGGGTCTTTCCCAAACCTGCCTCAATGGATTTTTTGATCCAGGATACCGTATTGAGCGCCAGACCCGAAGTATGGAAAAGCACTTTGCCCTCCCTGTCCAAAACCACATGGGTCGGAAAAAGATTGATGCCAAAACCATTGGCGATATAACGGCCTCCGTCGATAATCCGGTATTTGAAGGGATGTGTTTTCAGGAAATCTGCGATATCATATCGCTCATCCAGGGCAACCGACAGAAAGACCACATCCGGATTACCGGCATAACTATCCACCAATGTATTCAGTTGCGGGATCTCCATCTGGCAGGGCGGACAATTGATAAACCAGAAATTCAAAACGACCACTTTCCCTATTTGATCTTTCAGTTTGAATCTTTTTCCCTCCATATCCTTTTCATTGATGGAAGAGATGGTTTTGCCATTTACAAAAAACCTGCTCTCAGGGGGTTTGGGCATTGACTGAATCCTTGCCTGGTAGGCCTCTTCTGAAACCGGTAAAAGGATACCGGTTGTATGGTCCTTGGCAATTTTTACGGTGAATTTTCCGGTGGATAACAATTGCCTGACCAATTGCGTGGGCAGTATGGCACCCAGTGAATCCCTGACTTCCATTTCTTCCAGATTTAGCTGGAAGAAACTGCCTTTGGGCGGTTGCTGCGCTTTGGTTATTGTGGGCAGCAGCAGCAATAAAACGGATACCAGTACAATTCCTTTTTTCATAGTTGTTTGGATAAGTTAATATATGACTTTTTTTATATTTCAGTTAATTTTTCCGCTTTCGTAATACCCGCAACGGCCCGGAACCCCCATCTTAGCTGCACTTGTTTTACTTTTGCCGTTCCGGTAAACCGGAAAAAGGAAAGCATATGAGTCGTAAAGGCAAGGTTTTGGTGGCGATGAGTGGTGGTATTGACAGTACCGTAGTATCCTTAATGCTTCATAATGAAGGTTATGAGGTAGTGGGGATTACTATGAAAACCTGGGACTATGCCAGCAGTGGCAGCAGTACCAAGGAAACCGGCTGTTGCAATATCGATTCGTTTAACGATGCCCGGCAGGCTGCCGTACACCATGGGTTTCCGCATTTTATCCTGGATATCCGGGATGAGTTTGGGGATTTTGTGATTGAGAACTTTGTGGATGAATACCTGGCAGGCCGCACACCCAATCCCTGTGTGATGTGCAATACCCATATCAAATGGCGGGCCCTGCTGAAAAGGGCTGATGCACTGGATTGCGAGTTTATCGCAACCGGTCATTACGGTTTGATCCGCAAGCATACCAATGACCGGTATGTGATCAGTAAAGGACTGGATGAGACCAAGGATCAGAGCTATGTACTCTGGGGACTGGATCAGGAACTATTAAGCAGAACCATGCTTCCCCTGGGTGGTTATCACAAATCCGAGATCCGGCAAATGGCCATTGACCTGGGATACCCCGAACTGGCCAAAAAAAGCGAGAGCTATGAGATCTGTTTTGTTCCTGACAACGATTATCGGGGGTTTTTAAAAAACCGCGTGGAAGGCCTGGAAGAAAAAGTGAATGGGGGCTGGTTTGTTGACAAGACAGGAAAAAAACTCGGTCAGCACAAAGGCTATCCCTTCTATACCATCGGTCAAAGAAAAGGACTGGAAATTGCCATGGGGCGCCCGATATATGTTACCGCCATCCAACCCGAAACCAATACGGTTGTGCTAGGCGATGAAACCGATCTGGAACAGAACGATATGCAGATCGCCCGAATCAACTGGATCAAATACGATGGTATCACCGATGGTATGGAAGCCGTTACCAAAATACGTTACAAAGACAAAGGTGCCCTGAGTAATCTATATAATACAGAGAATGGTATCCGGGCCCGTTTCTATGAAAACGTAAAAGGGATCGCACCCGGTCAGAGTGCCGTTTTTTACGAAGGAAATGATGTGATCGGCGGTGGTATTATCCAAAGAGGCGAATTGGTTTTTCCATCCTGATCACTGCTTGCCGTTTCTTATTTATGTCTTACGCAACAATGCCGCAAACATGGTATCTGCATGCTGGGAATATCCTTTAAACAATTGCTGATCCACCAGGGTAAGCGGGTTTGTATCGCATAGTTCCTGTACCCTGTCTTCATTTTCCTGTTTAAAAACGGAACAGGTGATGTATAGCAAATAGCCTCCTGGTTTTAGATGGGGTAATACCTGTTGCAGAATTTGTTTTTGCCGCCGCGCAAAAATGGAAATCTGCTCTTCTGAAAAAAAATAAAGTTGTTCAGGCGTTCTGCCCCAGGTTCCGCTGCCACTGCAGGGTGCATCACAAAGAATGGTATCAAAATTTTTGATACCTGTTTGCTGTGGCCATTGAAATGCCGGACTAGTGAGATCGGCTACAAAACTTTGGTAATTACGAATACCGGCTTTGTCAAAACGCTCCTTCAGATTCCGGAGAATGGCAGGACGGATATCCGATACCGTCAAAACCCAATGCCAAAAGCAATCCATCGCCAACAGGGATTTACCCCCACTGGCTGCGCAACAATCCCATAAATGATATTCGGTTTCAGGGTTGAGATTAATTTGTTTTAACAGGGATTCTATTTGCTGGGAACTGTAATCCTGTACAACGGCTTCCGCATCTATGGCCAAAACATCTTCCAGTTTGGTTCCGTTTGCCAGTGAAAGACAGGTATCGGAAATTGATCTAAAGGGAATGGAAGCTTCCGTCAGTTTCCGCAGAACCGTTTTCTCTTTTCCCGGCCGGATCCGGAGAAAGAGATCCGGTTGCAGCAAATGCGAAACCGCAAATGCTTCCGCATCAATCCCCTCACTCAATGCAGTATGCCAGGGAAAAATGGAAAGCGTAGAAAAAGTCTGAAAACGTTTCTGAAGATATGCCAGCCGGTTTTCCAATACTTCGTCCCAGCCAGCCAGCCATTCCGCATCATAAAGGATATGCCATTCGCCTGCTTTCCCGTTACACAGAAATAGCGCAATTCTCATCCTTTCTTCCACCGGCAGATCTTTTACTGCATGACCCAGCCTATAATAGGTATAACAAAGATGGGCAATGATTTTTCGGTCCCTGGATCCATGTTTCTTATGCATGGCAAAATAGGCTTTCAGGTAATGCACCAGGGGTTGCGCACCCTTGTACTGTGTGAGTAAACCGATAGCCGTATTAAAGTAAGATTGATAACGCATAGATGGATTGAGGCATAAAAAATCCCCTTGCAGAAGTAACCCTTCCGATTACAGGCAAACTTCTTTGAACAGCATTACAATTCCAGCAAAGAAAGAACAGGGTCTTTTCCCAAAAGCAGTAATTCAGGATTTTCCAACAATTCTTTCACCCTTACCAGGAAGCTCACACTCTCTCTTCCATCCACGATACGATGGTCATAACTCAATGCCAGATACATCATGGGAAGAATGACCACCTGGCCATTTACAGCCATGGGTCTGTCCTGGATCTTGTGCATACCCAGAATCGCACTCTGCGGTATATTGATGATGGGCGTACTCATCAGGCTGCCGAACACACCGCCATTGGTAATCGTAAACGTACCTCCCTGCAGGTCCTCAGCTGTCAACTTACTATCCCGTGCTTTTACGGCCAGTTCCACCACATTTTTTTCAATTTCCGCCATGCTTTTGCTTTCCACGTTCCGCATCACGGGAACCGTTAATCCACGGGGGGTACTCACTGCAATACTGATATCTGCATAATCGTGGTAGATGATCTGATCCCCGTCGATATAGGCATTGACCGATGGCCACTCACTTAAAGCGATGGCACAGGCTTTTGAGAAAAAGCTCATAAATCCAAGGTTCACGCCATGGGTCTCCTTGAATTTATCTTTATTTTTTTTGCGCACTTCCATGATGGCTGACATATCCACTTCATTAAAAGTGGTCAGCATGGCTGTGGTATTTTTGGCTTCCACCAGTCTTCTGCTGATGGTTCTTCTCAGGCTGCTCATTTTTTCCTGACGCACATTACGGCTAAACAGCTCATTACCGGAAAATGCTTTTTTACCGGGATGAGACAGGGCTTCCAGTACATCCTGTTTCAGGATCTTTCCTCCTGTTCCGGAAGGTTTGATGGAACTGGCATCCACTTTCTTATCCGCGATAATGGCCGAAGCCACAGGTGTGGCTTTGATATCATTGGGTACAGAAGTTACAGCAGCCTGGTTGGTTACGGGTGCCGCAGCGGCAGCAGGTGCAGCCGCTTTGGGTGCAGCTGCAACAGCAGCAACAGCCGGTTTCTCCGCCGTTTCATCAATCTGCGCAAGAACGTCACCGATATTTAGTGTATCGCCTTCTTTTGCCATTGGTTTGAGCACCCCTGCTTTTTCTGCGTTGACTTCAAAAGTGGCTTTCTCACTTTCCAGTTCGGCGATAACCTCATCACGATCCACCCACTCCCCTTCCTGCTTTGTCCATTTTAACAAAGTAACTTCACTGATGGATTCCCCGATGGTTGGCACTTTTATATCAATCATACTTTCTGTATTTCGGTTAAGGTAGAAATAAATCAATTAAATGGAAAAAGCCGTTTCTATAATTTCTGCTTGCTCCTGAACATGCAC
>JAGWTX010000129.1 GCA_028875955.1 Bacteroidota bacterium
GGTACGAAATACAATATCTACCTCTATTCCAATACCAACCGGATTCATTATGAAGCTTTTATGGAAATCCTGCAAAAGGAAAACGGGGTGACAGATTTTGACGGCTTTTTCCGGAAAGCCTGGTATTCCCACGAAGTGGGTCTCCGGAAACCCTATGCGGCATCCTTCCGGCAGCTCCTGCAACAGGAAAACCTCCACCCCGCCGAAACCCTTTTTATTGATGACACCCTCAAAAATATCCTCGGCGCCCGGGAAGCCGGTTTACAAACGTATCACCTGGTAGCACCGGAAACTGTAGTGGATCTGGGACTGTAGAGGCAGCGCATTGGGTGGTTGGCGCATTAGCGCATTGGCAGGGGAAAATGGCACACAGATGACACGGATTTAACGGATGGGCACAGATCAAAATTAGTTAGCTCAGAATAGATCCGCTGGGATCAGTTATATCCGTGTCATCTGTGTGCTATTTTTGAACGAACCCCAAACCCCAAACTCCAAACCCCAAACGCGCAAGCGCCTACTTCACTTCCTCAAACTCAATATAATCCCCCGCCTTAGGGGTTTCCTTGGGCGACTGGGGTTGCGACTGGGCCTGGGTTTGCTGCTGGTAGGCACGTTGCTGGGCGGCCTGCTGTTCCTGCATTTCACGAAGTTTATCTTTCACCTGGGTGGTGGCTTTGCTCACGGGTACCAATAGTTCAAACACGAACTTATACAGCAGATAGATCAGGAACCCGTATAAAATTAATTTTGACATAGGGGGGTAAAGGTAAAAAGGAATGTAATTGGATGCTGTTAAAAGATGATAGAAGGTCTTTGGTCTTTGGTCTTTGGTCTTTGGTCTTTGGTCTTTGGTCTTTGGCAGGATATTGGGAAGTAATTTCTGCTAAAAAATGAAAATCTCAAATTTTCCCTCCCAATAAGCCAAAGACCAAAGACCAACCCGCCAAAGACCGCAACAGACAAATTTGGAACTTTACCATCCACTTCCTACATTTGCAGAAGCAAAGAATCAACAGAAGGGAACGACTATCGTTCCCTTCTCCTTTTTACCTATGGCAAACGAAACGGCAATACAGGAGATCGAAAAGATGCTGGCGCAGGTACTGGCAGAGGAACCCGAATATTTTGCGGTTTCCGTCAGGATCAAGCCTACCAACAATATCAAAGTGTTTGTAGACGGCGATAATGGCATCACCATCGAGAAATGTGTGCGGTTTAACCGGAAACTATACAAGCTGATTGAAGAAGCCGGTCTGTATCCCGAAGGGGAGTTTTCGCTGGAACTGTCCTCCCCGGGGGTGGATGAACCGCTGAAACTCTATCGCCAGTATGTAAAAAATATCGGACGCTTTGTAGAAGTCACTTTCCAGGATGAGACCCGTAAGGAAGGGAAACTGCTCACGGTTACCGAGGCGGACATCCTCCTGGAACATACGGAAGGAAAAGGCAAAAAGGCGGTTACCACCTCATTGGTGATACCGTTTAACAATATAAAATCAACCATCGTTCAAATCAAATTCTAAATCCGTTATTCGGAATAACGGCACGCACTTAAAAATTGACTTATGGCCAGTATCAACCTGATTGAGGCATTCCAGGAGTTTAAAGACGCAGAAAATATCGATCGTCCCACCATGATGAAAGTGGTGGAAGATGTATTCAAAACATTACTCCGTAAGAAATTCGGCAGTGACGACAATTTTGACGTGATCGTTAATGCGGAAAAAGGTGACCTGGAGATTATCCGTCGCCGTATGATTGTGGAAGACGGGGAAGTATTGGACCCCCTGGCGGAAATCGGCTATACCCAGGCCGTAAAGATCGAACCCGACTTTGAAGTGGGGGAGGAACTGTACGAAGAAGTGGATATCCTGGACTTCGGACGCCGCGCCATCCTGGCTGCCAAACAAACCCTGGCCAGCCGGATCAGCGACCTGAAAAAGAATGTACTGATCAAGAAATATGGCGACCGTATCGGTGATATCATCAGCGCGGAAGTTTACCAGGTTTGGAAAAAAGAAGTGTTATTGCTGGATGAGGAAGGCAATGAACTGATCCTTCCCAAATCAGAACAGATCCCGCAGGATTATTTCAAAAAAGGCGAAAACATCCGTGCAGTGGTGGCAAGGGTCGACCTGAAAAACAATTCACCGGTGATCATCCTGTCCAGAACCAGTCCGCTGTTCCTGGCCAAATTGCTGGAGATCGAAGTGCCTGAGATCTTCGACGGTCTGATCGCCATCAAGAAAATCGTACGGGATCCGGGCGAAAGAGCGAAAGTGGCCGTGGAATCCTATGACGACCGGATCGATCCCGTGGGTGCCTGCGTGGGTATGAAGGGTAGCCGTATCCATGGTATTGTCCGCGAACTGAAGAATGAGAACATCGATGTGATCAATTATACCACCAATATCCAATTGCTGATCCAGCGTTCTTTGACACCCGCCAAGATCAGTTACATGGATCTGGACAACGAGAAAAAACACGCCGAAGTGTATCTCAAGGCCGACCAGGTTTCCCTGGCCATCGGACGCCGCGGGGTAAATATCAAACTGGCATGTGAACTCACCGGTTATGAGATCGATGTGTTCAGGGAAGATGAAGAGGTCGTGGATGAATTCGATATCGACCTGGATGAATTCAGCGATGAGATCGAAGCATGGGTGATCGAAGAGTTCAAACGCATCGGTTGCGATACCGCCAAGAGCATCCTGAAACTGACCGCCGAAGAACTGGAAAGAAGAACCGACCTGGAGAAAGAGACGATCGAAGAAGTGAGAAGGATCCTGCAGGAAGAGTTCGACAGAGAAGAATAAGCAGCAGATAAGAGACTATCTTTGTCGAAGTAGCTGTAATTTGCACCGGCTAAAGATTGTCTGTATCAATAAACGTCCATGGACCTTTGTCCATAGTCCATGGATCGAAGACAATGGACTATGGACTAAAAAATACTGAATGTCAGAACTGAAATTACCGAGACTGTTAGCAGCCGCCAAAGAATTCAACATTGGTCAGGATACCCTGATCGAATTTTTGGTGAAGAAAGGATTTAACCGCGATGACCTGAAGCCCACCGCAAAGCTCCAGGAAGACCAATACTATGCACTTCAGGCAGAGTTTCAGAGCGACAAAGTTGCCAAGAACAAAGCCGATCAGGTAGAAATACCCAAGGGGGCACAGGGTGAACCCAAGAAGAAAAAAGACGAGGAAGAGATCACATTCAGAAAAGACGAGAAAAAAGCCGCGCCGAAGGAAGAAGCCAAACCGGAACCGGTTGCAGAAGAACCTGCCAAACCGGAACCCGTAGCCGAAACACCTGCCCCGGCTGTTGTGGAAGAAACCACTCCCGTAGTGCAGAAGATCGAAGCCCCGGAACTGGAAGGCACTACCGTAATTACCAAAATCGATCTATCCACCATCGATTCCTCTACCCGCCCGAAAAAGACAGCCAAGAAGAAAGATGAAAAAGCAGCCGCTCCGGATGTAAAGGAAGAAAAAGCCAAACCGGCCAAAAAAGAAGCAGCAGCAGAACCAGTGGCTGAGATACCTGCTCCGGTTAAGGAAGTGCCGGCAGAAGAGGAAGGACCCACCATTGAAAATATCAAAGCAGAAAAACTCGAAGGGCCCAAGATCCTGGGTAAGATCGAGTTGCCTGTGAACAGTGATACCCGTCCCAAACCCATGGGCAGGGAGGAAAAAAGAAAACGCAAACGTATTCCGGTTGATAAAGCACCCGGACAGGCAGGATCTGCAACTCCCCGTGATCCGAATGCAAGACCCACCGGCCCGAACAGACCGATCGTTCCAGCCAATAACAATAGTGGTGGCAGGGATAACCGGGGTGGTGGCGGATTCAACCGTGGCGGACAAGGTAGTGGCGGAAACCGGGGTGGTAACCGCGGTCCGGCAGTACGCAGGGAGGATAAGGAAATTGATCAGAAAGCCATTCAGGAGAAGATCCGCGAAACCCAGGCCAAACTGGCCGGAACGGGTGGAAGAGGAAAGAGCCTGAAAGCCAAATACCGTCGTGCAAAAAGAGATGAAGCCGCTGAAGCCATGGGCGAGGAAGTGGAAGATAACAAACTGCAGGTAACCGAGTTTGTTACCGTAAGTGAGCTGGCCAACCTGATGGATGTAAGCTTTGCCGAAGTAATCGGTAAGTGTATGAACCTGGGTATCATGGTTTCGATCAACCAACGGCTGGATGCGGAAGTAATTGAACTGGTAGCCAGCGAATTTGGTTTTGAAGTGGAATTCATCGGTCTCGAAGACGCAGACGATATGGAAGAAGAGGATTATGAAGATGATGAGGCCGACCTGGTACCAAGACCACCGATCGTTACCATCATGGGTCACGTTGACCATGGTAAAACATCCCTGTTGGATTATATCCGGAGCGCCAATGTGGTAGCAGGTGAAGCCGGGGGAATCACACAGCACATCGGTGCCTATGAAGTCACACTTCCCAATGGGAGGGCCATCACCTTCCTGGATACACCGGGTCACGAAGCCTTTACCGCCATGCGTGCCAGGGGTGCCAAGGTTACAGATATCGCCATTATCGTGGTGGCTGCCGATGACGCAGTGATGCCACAGACCAAGGAAGCCATCAGCCACGCACAGGCTGCCGGTGTTCCGATGATCTTTGCGGTAAATAAAATTGATAAAGACGGAGCCAATCCGCAGAAAATATACGAGCAGTTATCCCAGATGAATATCCTGGTGGAAGCCTGGGGTGGTAAATACCAGAACCAGGAACTTTCTGCCAAACAAGGGCTGAATGTGGACCTGCTGCTGGAAAAAGTATTGCTGGAAGCGGAAGTGCTGGATCTGAAAGCCAATCCCGAAAGAGAAGGTTCCGGAACCATTATTGAAGCCTCACTGGATAAGGGCCGCGGTTATGTTGCCACGATACTGGTACAGAATGGTACCCTGCACCAGGGAGACCTGATTGTATCCGGTCAGCATTACGGTCGTGTGAAAGCCATGTTCAATGAGCGGAATCAGCGTATTGAAGAAGCGCCGCCATCCACACCGGTAGTGATACTGGGTCTGAATGGTGCACCACAGGCCGGAGAGAAATTCAAAGTATTTGAAGACGAGGCAGAAGCCAAGGATGTGGCAACCAAACGCGCCCAGATCTTACGGGAACAGGGATTACGCGCCAGAAAACATATTACACTGGATGAGATCGGACGTCGTCTGGCCCTGGGTAACTTTAAGGAACTCAATATCATCATCAAAGGGGATGTGGATGGATCTGTGGAAGCCCTGAGTGATTCCTTGCAGAAACTTTCCACCGAAGAAATCGCCATCCGTGTGGTTCACAAGGGTGTGGGTCAGATCTCCGAAAGTGACGTATTGCTGGCTACCGCCTCCGATGCCATCATCATCGGGTTTAACGTCCGTCCTTCCATGCAGGCCAATAAATTGTCTGAAACCGAAGGGGTGGAGATCAAACTGTACTCCATCATCTACACCGCGATCGATGAGATCAAGAGTGCGATGGAAGGTATGCTGGAACCCAAGTTCCAGGAGAAAATCACCGCCAATGTGGAAGTGCGGGAAGTGTACAAATTCGACAAAGCCACTGTGGCCGGATGTTTTGTACTGGAAGGTAAGATCGCGCGGAACAGTAAGATCCGGATCATCCGCGA
This sequence comes from Bacteroidota bacterium, assembly GCA_028875955.1. Taxonomy (GTDB): domain Bacteria; phylum Bacteroidota; class Bacteroidia; order Chitinophagales; family Chitinophagaceae; genus Sediminibacterium. The sequence goes on from JAGWTX010000129.1 coordinate 5,661, forward strand.
TGGTATTGTGGAATATCCCAAAGGGGAAGGCCAGAGCGCAGAACTGGGCAGTCTGAAACGTTTCAAGGACGATGCCAAAGAAGTGGCTTCGAATATGGAATGCGGCCTGACCATCAAAAATTACAACGACATAAAAGTGGGTGATATCGTGGAAGCGTTTGAAGAGGAGGAAGTGAAGAGAACACTGTAGGGTTTGGCGTTTGGCGTTTGGGGTTGGTCCCGCTATACGAGGGATCTTCGTTAGGCTTTGATTTGTGGTTGCAAGAAGATCATTATACAAACACCAGCTAAGCCAATGCGCCAAAGACTAATGCGCTAATGCGCCTAAATCGGAGGTCTTGCGAAAAGTGGGAGACTAAACACAGTTTAAATTTTTGTACAAGGAAAGGTATGAATGATGCTAATTGTTTCATGCCTTTCCTTGTTTCGCAATAGAAAGGAGGGGCGGGGGTTTTATGTTTTGTTAAAAGCCCGTGGCCGACTGTTAAAACGGCATCGAATAAGTATTTTTGACTACTATTGAAAACTATGAAGCATTTATTGTTGGTAATTACAGTACTGGGGGGCATGGTGTTTACCGCGGGAGCACAGGCCAAGAAAGTGGTGGCGGATAAGATTGTGGGCCAGGTGGGTGATAAAATCATTCTGCAATCCGATATCCAAAATGCATTGGCCGATTATCGCAGGGCCGCACAGGGCCAGGATAATGCGGTTGTTCCTTCGGACTGTCAGGTAATGGAAGGGCAGCTGATCAGAAAGGCATTGGTTTTGCAGGCGCAGAAAGATTCGATACATGTAAGCGAAGAAGAGATTGACGCGGAACTGGATAACCAGATCCGTATGTTCATACAGCAATATGGTTCCAAGGATATCCTGGAAGAAATTGCAGGAAAGACCGTATACCAGATCAAGGAAGATTTCAGGGATGGTTTCCGCGAAAAGAAACTGGCCGAAGAAATGCAGAAAAAGATCGTGGATGCCATCAAGATCACACCCACCGAAGTAAAAGCCTATTATAATAAGATCCCGAAAGACAGTCTGCCCTTCTATGAAAGTGAAGTGGAAGTCAGTCAGATCGTGATCCATCCCAAAGCCAATAAGGATGTGGAAGAGTATATTTCCAAACAGTTATACGACTACCGCAAACAGGCGGAGGAAGGCGGTCCGGCCAAATTTGACCAGCTGGCAAAACTGTATAGTGAGGACCCGGCAGTAAAGGAGAATGGCGGGCAATACACATTGAACCGCAATGACAAGGGTTCCTGGGATCCCGCATTTTTGTCGGCCTC
>JAGWTX010000130.1 GCA_028875955.1 Bacteroidota bacterium
AACGGGTATGACCCTTCATTGAAAAGCACCTGGCCCTTTTTGTAGGTATTACAGATCTTTTGAAAACTGATCTGGCTGATGTATTCCTCTTTAGCCTTGCAAAAAACACTGTTGATCCGGTTGGGGCAGGATTCACAGCTGGCTGGATGGTTGACAAAGGAAGGGTTCATGTGGTTGTAAAATTAAACTTAATATTCCGATATCACCCATGGTCAGGGATAAGTATGGCTTTTTTAAGCTTATGTCCAACCGGAAATCACCTAATAGCTGGTAAGCTGAATAGTTTTATTTTTACGGCATATGCCCTACTTTAATTTAAACGATTCCCTCAATTTTATATCCAAACTCAAAGTAAGAAAGGTTTGGAATGCAGTAAAAGTCTATGGCAGTTTCCAACTGAGTAAACTTACCCGCAGACCCATACAATGGGGTTACCCTTTATCCATTTCCTTTGAACCGACCACTTCCTGCAATTTGCGTTGCCCGGAATGCCCCAGCGGACTCAGGGCATTTACCCGCCCTACGGGGATGTTGGAGAATAGTTTTTTCAAACAAACCATCGATGAAATACATCAGGAACTGATGTACCTGATCTTTTATTTTCAGGGAGAACCCTATCTGAATCCCGATTTTTTAACCATGGTGAAATATGCCCATGATAAGGGGATTTATACGGCCACTTCTACCAATGCCCATTATCTCACCGATGAAAAAGCAAAACAAACGGTGGAAAGCGGACTGGACCGGCTGATTATTTCCATAGATGGTACTACCCAGGAAGTGTACCAGCAATACCGTGTGGGAGGCAAATTGGAAAAAGTGCTGGAAGGTGCCAGAAATATCGTTAAGTGGAAAAAAGAACTCAACAGCAAAACACCCTTTGTTTTCTTTCAGTTTCTGGTGGTGAAACCGAATGAACACCAGATTGCGGAAATCAAGGAAATCGGCAAAGAGATCGGTGTGGACCAGGTCCGGTTCAAAACGGCACAGGTATATGATTATGAAAATGACCCCCATCAGCTTATTCCTGATAATCCCAAATACAGCCGGTATAAAAAAGACCGCGATGGCCGGATGACCGTAAAAAGCGGGCTAAAAAACCATTGCTGGAAGCTTTGGCACGCCAATGTGATCACCTGGGACGGACTGGTGGTACCCTGCTGTTTTGACAAGGATGCCACTCATCAGTTGGGCAACCTGAAAACGCAAAGTTTTAAGGAATCCTGGCATAATGAAAATTACCGGCAGTTCCGAAGGGAATTGTTGCATAGCAGGAAGAATATTGATATCTGTTCAAACTGCAGCGAAGGGCTGTCTGTCTGGAAGTCCTGATGGGCCGTCAGTTCCCGTAAAATTCAATTGAACGCAGTTTTCAACCGATATCCTTATTTTTACAAAATGGGTATAGAAAAAGATATACAGCAACAGGTATTCAGAAGCGAATACCAGAAAGCGGCTGTGAATATTATTTTCTCCTCGAACTGGATCACGGAAAAAATCAAACAATTACTGGAAGCAGAGGACATCACACCCCAGCAATACAATATTCTCAGAATCCTCCGCGGAAGTAAAAAACCCCTAAGCACCCTTCAGATTAGGGAAAGAATGCTGGATAAAATGAGCGATACCAGCCGGATCGTGGAAAGATTACAGCGAAAAGGACTGGTTGAAAAAAAGACCTGCTCAATAGATAAACGGCTGGTGGATATCGTGATTTCGCGCAAAGGCCTTTCCTTGCTGGACAAACTGGATGAAAAAAACCTGCAGATGGATCAGATCCTGAAAAGCCTGACACAGGAGGAAGCGATCCAGCTGAATGAACTCCTGGACAAACTCCGTACAAACTAATCCCCCTACTTGTGGATATGCCATTTTAACAAAGGAATTCATCCACATTCAGTCCATCCGTTTGAGATAAGTTTATCTTCGTTACATGAAGTATCTGTCGGCATTCTGTTTATGGTTGATTGCGATGGGCCCTGTTACAAAGGCAAAAGCGCAATCCCTGGTACCCAATTATGAATTTCGGGGTGTATGGGTGGCAACCGTTGATAATATCGACTGGCCCAGCAAAAAAAACCTGTCTGTGGCCGAGCAGAAAGCCGAATTCATCCAACTCCTCGACATGCATCAACGCAATGGTATGAATGCTGTGATCGTTCAGGTAAGACCTGCCGGTGATGCTTTCTATCCTTCCAAACTTGAACCCTGGAGTGAATTTTTAACGGGAAAACAGGGACTGCCCCCTTCACCTTTGTATGATCCCCTCGAATTCATGATTACCGAAACGCATAAACGGGGAATGGAATTTCATGCCTGGTTAAATCCCTACCGGGCAGTTTTTAACCTGCTTACCTCCTCCGTGTCTCCTTCACACCTGACCAAAACACATCCCGAATGGTTCCTGGTATATGGCAATAAGAAATATTTTAACCCCTCACTCCCTGAAGTCCGTGAACACCTGGGTAAAGTGGTAAGGGATCTTGTTACCAATTATGATCTTGACGGCATTCATATGGACGACTATTTTTACCCTTATCGTATTGCAGGCAAGGAATTTCCCGATGAAAAATACTATCAGAAATATGGGAAGGGCATGAACAAAGAGGACTGGCGCAGAAGCAACTGCGACAGTATTATTCTGCTGATTCACAACATCGTCCGATCTGTAAACCCCCATATCAAATTTGGCGTCAGTCCTTTCGGGGTATGGCGTAACAAAAGCCAGGACCCGATGGGTAGTGACACAAAAGCCGGACAAACCAATTATGACGACCTCTATGCCGATATTCTTTTATGGTTGCAAAAAGGATGGATCGATTATGTAGTACCGCAATTGTATTGGGAAAGGGGGCATAAACTGGCCGATTACGATGTTTTACTGGATTGGTGGAACCAGCATACCTATGGCAAACATTTGTACATCGGTCTGGGGATCTATCGGGCAGGCAGTAACCCAGCCTGGAGAAACCCGAATGAGATCCCCAATCAGATCAAGGCACTCAGGAATTACCATACCACGCAGGGAGCAGTGTATTTCAGCAGCAAAACCTTTGAAAAAAACCCAAATGGCTGGAGTGATAGCCTCAGAAACAATTATTATCGTTTCCCCGCATTACCCCCACCCATGCCCTGGCTTGATAATTCCACGCCTACCGCACCCCTGTTTGAAAAACTGGCCGGCAATAAGGTGAAACTGGTCTATAAGGGGGATAAGAAGATCAAGGCATTTGGCATCGTCAGCCTGACCCTGAATACTGAAGTGAGATTTGAACTCGGACAATTACTATTGGTGGTGCCCGCCTCCAAAACAGCCGTGATCGATCTCAGTAATCTTCCGGATACCAAAAACAAAAGGATCTTTGCCGTATCGGTGGATTATGACAACAATACAAGCCCGATGATCGAACTGAAATAGATCAGCCTACCCATTCCATCTCCCAAACCTTTTTTCAACAGCGGAAAAACGGAAGTCAAAAATCTCGCGCAACTGTGCTGTCACCATCAGCGTATTGGCGATGTCACCCAATATCCAGAGGGGTAGTTTATAATGCACGATATCCGTCATTTCCACACCTCCGGGGATCTCCTTAAAATGATGCTGGTGGTGCCAAAGGGAGTAGGGGCCAAATCTTTGTTCATCTACAAAATATTGCTGGTCTTTGACATGGGTGATTTCTGTCATCCAATACAAAGGAATCCCCAGAATGGGCTTCACGGTATATTCGATGATCTGACCGGGATACATCTTTTCCCCATGGTATTTTGAAATGATCTCAAAACCCAGTTTTGCGGGTGTGATGTCTTTCAGGTTGGCTGGTTTGCTGAAGAAATCCCAGGCTTCCGAAAGGTTTATCGGGATCTTCTGTATCGTTTGTAAAGAATAGACTTTTGACATCTCAGATTGGCTTTATCTCATAACAGACATCCGGTAAAAAAGTTCACCGGCTATTGTATTCAGGCGCTGTAATCGGGTAAGAGCAGGGATATCCTGATGAGTGATTATCTTTACCTGATGACAAAAAACCGGGAGCAGAAGGAACAATTTGCAAAAATCTATTCCAGCCTGAATGAACAGCAGAAATTAGCGGTTGATACGATCGAAGGGCCGGTGATGGTTATCGCAGGACCCGGTACGGGCAAGACTCAGATCCTGAGTGCCAGAATCGGAAAGATCCTGCTGGAAACGGATACACAGCCCGAAAACATTTTATGTCTCACCTATACCGATGCGGGCGCAGTTGCCATGCGCAGGCGTTTGCTCGGTTTTATCGGGCCGGATGCGTATAAAGTGAATATGTACACTTTCCATGCATTCTGCAATGATATCATCCAGGAAAACCTTTCGCTTTTTGAAAAAACCGTTCTCGACCCGATTTCCGATCTGGAAAAAATTGATCTTTTCAAACAGCTGATCGATGGGTTTCCCAAAAACCATCCGCTAAAAAGATATCGGGGGGATGTGTACTTCGAGATCAACAATCTTCAGCAACTGTTCAGCACCATGAAAAGAGAGGGCTGGACGCCCGCTTTTATCGATGAGAAAATCGATGCGTTTCTGGCAGATATCCCAAACCGGGAAGAATTTATCTATACCCGGAAATACAAACAGTTTAACAAGGGTGACCGCAAACAAAACAAGATTGATGAGGTAACGGAACGGATGGAAAAGCTGAGGGCTGCCGTTCATGAGTTCGACCGTTTTCAAAAACTGATGCGTGCCCGGAACCGGTACGATTTTGATGACATGATCAACTGGGTGATCCGTGCTTTTGAAGAAAACAAGACCCTCCTCGCCCGATACCAGGAACAATTTTTATATGTCCTGGTTGACGAATACCAGGATACCAGCGGCACACAAAACCGGCTGGTCGAATTACTCATCAATTACTGGGAACAACCCAACATATTTGTGGTGGGTGACGACGACCAGAGTATCTATCGTTTCCAGGGGGCCAATGTGGAGAATATGCTGGGGTTTGCCTCGCGGTACCAGGAAGACCTGCTGACTATCGTGCTTACCAGTAATTATCGATCAACCCAACCCATCCTTGATGTTTCCAAAACCCTGATCGACAGGAACCAGGAAAGACTGATCAATCAGATAGAAGGCCTGACAAAAACCCTCCGTGCAGAAAATCCTGAACTGAACCAGCTCACCCATATTCCATTGATCCATGAATATGAAACGCAGCGACAGGAGATGATTGCGGTAACCCTTGCAACAGAAAAACTGATAGCAACAGGAGTCGCACCCGGGAAGATCGCGATCATCTACAAGGAAAATAAATACGGGGAAGAACTGGGTCAATATTTTTCACAGCGGAATCTTCCGGTTTACAGTAAGCGGAGTCTCAATATTCTGGAGATCCCGCTGGCGGCCAAACTGATCCTTTTATTGCAATACCTGGCTGCTGAAATGGATATCCCCTATGGCGGTGATGAGATGCTTTTTGAAATCCTGCATTTTGACTGGTTTCAGATCCCGCCTATTGAAATTGCCCGTTTAAGCACTACGGTTGCCGACAGGAAATTCGGTGAAAACAAAACCTCGCTGCGCAAATACCTGGTTGAGCAGGCCAATGCACCTGCCAGAGACCTGTTTAGCAACACTGCCCCGCAGGGCATGCAGATTGCCGCCAGGGCCATTGAAAAACTGATCAGTGACGTATCCAATATAACCCTGGTGAATCTGTTTGAGAACTGCATCCGGGAAGCCGGGGTGTTGAAATGGGTGATGAATCATCCGGAGAAACACTGGCACTTGCAGGTGATAACCGGGCTTTTTGATTTTATCAAAGAAGAATGCCGCCGTAATCCCGCACTTAACCTGTCTCAGCTGGTAAATATCTTTACCCTGATGAAAAAAGAGGGACTTTCCCTTCCCCTGGTACAAGTAAACGGGAGCGATAAGGGGGTTAACCTGTTAACGGCACATGGCTCAAAAGGTTTGGAATACGAACATGTTTTCCTCGTGGGTTCTCAAGCCTCAAACTGGGAAAAGAAAAGAAAACCCGGTACGGGTTATGTGTTTCCGGACACCCTTTTTGTGAGTCAGCCCAAACAACAGGAGGAAGAGGAACTAAGGAGGTTGTTCTATGTGGTACTCACAAGGGCCAAATTACACCTGCATATCTCCTACAGCCGTTTTAAAAACGACGGAAAGGAACTGGAACCTTCCATGTTTGTTGCAGAAATGCAGGATGCTTATGATTTACCGGTTGAGAAAGTGATCCTTTCCAAAGAAGTGCTTTCTGAATTTGCCATGGTTCAGTTCACGGCGGAACAGGCTCCGGAAATCGAAAAAACGGAAGCGGATTTTATCACACAGGCACTCGATAAATTCGTAATGAACGTAACGGCACTGAATCACTATCTGAAATGCCCCTTGCAGTTCTATTTTCAGAACCTGGTAAGGGTACCTTCCGGAAAATCAGAAGCCACTGAATTTGGTTCAGCGGTCCACCATGCATTGCAGAAACTGTTCGAAAAAATGCAACAGACAGATAGATTCCCGGATGTGTCAGAATTTATTCTCGATTTCAAATGGTTCATGAACCGGCATCGCGAGAGTTTCACCAAGGAACAATTTGAAAGAAGGATGGAATATGGAGAGGAAGTGCTGACCAACTATTATGCGGAATATATCCATCGCTGGAATAAAATCGTAGCGGTTGAAAGAACCATCCGGAATGTGGTGGTAAAAGGGGTGCCCCTGAAGGGAAAACTGGATAAGCTTGAATTCAACGGCAAGGATGTGAATGTGGTTGATTACAAATCCGGAGATATTGACAAGGCCAGGGAGAAACTGAAACCCCCGCATGATAAGGACCCGAACGGTGGCGATTACTGGCGGCAGGCTGTTTTTTACAAGATCCTGATTGATCATTATGAACTCAAAAACTGGAAAGT
>JAGWTX010000131.1 GCA_028875955.1 Bacteroidota bacterium
GAAAAGTGGCCGAACTGCTCACCAGTATTGGTTATGAGCCCTATATCAGCTTTAACGATCTTTCTCAGAAGAGTCCCAAAATCAAATCGGATAAAATCTATAAACTCGGGGTTGCCGGTTTTTGTTTTGCGAATATCATGCTCATGAGTTTCCCCGAATATTTCGGGATAGACAGCAAAGAAAACAGTTTATTAAGCCTGTTCCGGTATGGGAATCTGATCCTGTCACTGCCTGTGTTTTTTTACAGTGCTTCTGAGTTTTATATCAGCGCCTGGAAAAGCCTGAAACATCGTTTTCTGAATATTGATGCACCGATTGTGCTGGCCGTTTGGGTTACGTTTGCACGCAGTGTATATGAAGTGCTGAGCGGAACCGGCGGAGGATATTTTGATTCGATGAGCGGAATCGTGTTTTTTATGCTGGTCGGAAGGGTATTGCAGGATAAGACCTACCAGCAGCTGAGTTTTGAAAGGGATTATACTTCCTATTTTCCGATCGCTGTCACCAAACTGATCGACAAAAAACCTGAAACCGTTGCCCTTCCTGATATTCAGCTGAATGACACCCTGCTGATCCACAATGAGGAATTGATCCCGGCCGATGGGATTATCACAAGAGGGAAGGCCCTGATCGATTATAGTTTTGTAACGGGAGAGAGCCTGCCGGTTGTAAAGGAAATGGGTGAGATCGTGTATGCCGGCGGGAAACAGACCGGTAGTAATATCGAGATCCTGGTGATCAAAGAGGTTGCCCAAAGCTACCTGACCAGTCTCTGGAACCGGCAGGAAGAAACCGATACCCATGAAAAGGAGCGGTCATTTGTACATCTGCTCAGCCGGTATTTTACCTGGATTGTATTCGGCATAGCCTTGCTTGGCGGTACATACTGGTATTTCCATGATCCTGCAAAAATAGCACCGGCTGTAACAGCTGTGTTAATTGTAGCCTGTCCCTGTGCGCTCTTATTAAGTAACACATTCACCAACGCCAATATTCTCCGCAGGCTGGGCAGAAACCAGCTCTATCTCAGGAACGCGCAGGTGATCGAGGATATCGCTTCAGCCGATTGCATCGTTTTTGATAAAACGGGTACACTGACCAGCGGCCGTTACCAGGATATCCAGTATGAAGGGGCTCCGCTTAGCAGACAGTTAAAAAAATCCATCGGGGCACTGGCGGCCCAGTCCACACACCCGCTTAGCAAAGCGATTGCCAATTGGGCAGGCGGCTCAGGTTCGGCTACCATTCTTGCCTACAGGGAAATTCCCGGAAAGGGAATCGAAGGAATTGTTTCCGGAGACCTCATTTCATTGGGTTCCGCTTCTTTTGTAACCCATACTGAAGAAAAAGAAGCGGATGAGGGTTCAAGGGTATTTCTGTCTGTAGAAGAGGAAGTGCTGGGTAAATTTATTTTCCGGAACCATTACCGCAACAATCTTCCGGCCCTCATCAGCCGACTGTCCAAAAATTACCAGCTGGCGGTTCTCAGCGGTGACAATGCCGGTGAAAAAGCCTATCTCAGCGGTCTGCTCGGACCGGAAGCCATCCTGCTTTTTAATCAGCAACCGGCCGATAAACTGGAAGCCATCCGGGTATTGCAGGCGCAGGGAAGAAAGGTAATGATGGTTGGGGATGGCCTGAATGATGCGGGTGCGCTCCGTCAGGCGGATATCGGTATAGCCGTATCCGAAAACAATAACAATTTTACACCGGCCAGCGATGCCATCCTGGCTGCGGAAAAACTTCCGGCCCTTTTTCGCTTTATCCAATTGTGCAAGGCAAACAAGCGCGTGATAGTCATTGCTTTTGGCATATCCATATTATACAATATAATAGGTTTGTTTTTTGCGGTTCAGGGTGTTTTATCGCCCATTATCGCGGCAATACTCATGCCCTGCAGCAGTATCAGCATACTCCTGATTACTTACGGGATGAGTAATTACTTCTCCTATCGGTTAAGATTAAAATAACCTGAAAAAGGGATATGATACATGTCATGTACCTGCTTGATGTATATCATTATCCACTCCATGACCCAAAGCTAGTTTTACAAAGTTTAAACACCCGCTATGAGCGTAATCGTGGTTTTATTGTTCGCCAGTATTTCCGTGGCTTTCCTTTTTCTCATTGCCTTTATCTGGAGTGTCAGGAATGGACAATATGATGATGAGACCGCCCCCGCAATCAGGATCCTGTTTGAGGATGCACCGGTTGCACCCAAGGAGGAAAAACTGAGCAAACCGGTTGAAAAATGACATAGCCTTCAAATTCATACGTATACAGTAAAACTTCAAATTGTTATCATTAATGCAACTAGAAAAATTCTACTACGACAACAAAATCGTCCAGCAGTTTGCTTATGCCACCGTTCTGTGGGGGGTTGTAGGCATGTTAGCCGGTTTATTGGCAGCCGTTCAGATCTATCTACCTGCCGCCAATTTCGGGTTACCCATGACGACTTTCGGGAGGGTTCGTCCCGTGCATACCAATGCTGTCATCTTTGCCTTTGTAGGTAACGGTATTTTTATGGGGGTGTATTATTCCCTGCAGCGTTTGTGTAAGGCGAGGATGTTTTCAGATACATTGAGTAAGATCCATTTTTGGGGATGGCAGCTGATCATCGTGGCTGCAGCCATCACCCTGTTGTCGGGATATACAACCGGTAAAGAGTATGCAGAACTGGAATGGCCGATTGATATTGCTATCACAGTGATATGGGTGGTATTTGGTATCAATATGTTTGGAACCATTATAAAAAGAAGGGAGAGCCATCTATATGTGGCAATCTGGTTCTTTATTGCAACCTGGGTTACGGTTGCCATGTTGCATATTGTCAACTCATTTGAGATACCCGTATCTTTTATGAAGAGTTACAGCTGGTATGCAGGTGTACAGGATGCATTGGTACAATGGTGGTACGGTCATAATGCCGTAGCCTTCTTCCTGACCACGCCTTACCTGGGGGTCATGTATTATTTCCTGCCGAAAGCGGCAAACCGACCTGTATACAGTTATCGCTTGTCCATCATACATTTCTGGGCCCTCATATTCATTTATATCTGGGCAGGTCCGCACCACTTATTGTATACCGCCCTGCCCGACTGGGCACAGAGCCTGGGTGTGGTATTCAGCATCATGCTGATTGCACCTTCCTGGGGTGGTATGCTGAATGGATTGTTCACGCTTCGGGGCGCCTGGGACAAGGTTCGGGAAGATCCTATCCTGAAATTCATGGTGGTTGCCATCACCTGTTATGGTATGGCCACTTTTGAAGGTCCCATGCTCAGCCTGAAAAGTGTAAATGCGATCACGCATTTTACCGACTGGACCATTGCGCACGTTCACGTTGGTGCACTGGGCTGGAACGGTTTCCTGACGTTTGGCGTATTGTACTGGCTCATTCCCCGAATCTTTAATACCTCACTGTATTCCAAAAAACTCGCCACCACGCATTTCTGGATCGGCACCATTGGTATTGTCTTATATGTGATCCCGATGTACTGGGCAGGATTTACACAGGCCATGATGTGGAAACAGTTTACCGCAGAAGGCACACTGAAATACCAGTTTCTGGAAACGGTAACCCATATCATACCCTTGTATGTTACCAGAAGCATTGGTGGTCTGTTATATCTCTCCGGTGTTTTTCTGATGGTCTATAATCTTGTAAAGACCGTGAAATCCGGCTCACTGATTGCCAACGAAGCAGCAGAAGCGCCCGCATTACCCAAGCACATTGAAACACATGGTAAACAATACTGGCACAGATGGATCGAAGCCAGACCCATTCAAATGCTGGTGTTTAGCCTGATCGCAGTGGCCATCGGCGGTATCCTGGAACTGGTGCCCACTTTCCTCATCAAGAGCAATATCCCTACCATCACAGCTGTAAAACCCTATACACCGCTGGAATTGCAGGGAAGGGATATCTATGTAAGGGAGGGTTGCTACTTATGCCATTCTCAAATGATCCGCCCGTTCAGGGATGAAGTTGCCCGTTATGGAGAATACAGCAAGGCAGGTGAATTTGTATACGATCATCCCTTCCAGTGGGGAAGTAAACGCACAGGACCCGATCTGGCAAGGATCGGCGGAAAGTATCCCGACAGCTGGCATTATAACCATATGCTCGAACCTCAGAGTATGAGCCCGGGATCCATCATGCCCTCTTATTCCTGGATGCTGGATAATCCGATTGATACGGCTTCCACGCCAGCCAAGATCAGGGCCATGCAAACATTGGGTGTACCCTATCCGGCAGGTTTTGATAAGATAGCCAATCAGGCATTGATGACACAGGCTGCAGGTATACAGGCCCGTTTGAAAGCTGATAAAATCAATACGGCACCCAATAAGGAAATCATCGCGCTGATCGCCTATCTGCAAAGAATGGGAACGGATATCAAATCCCAACCGATAGCGGCAAAATAGAAACAGTTTTTGTAACCGATCACTGAAAAAAACGAAAATGAAATTCATCAATTATCTGGAAAAAATAACGGGAGTCGACGTATACGCACTCAGTTCCTTTTCCATCTTCTTTGTTTTTTTTATTCTCATGACCCTATGGGCATGGAAGGCAGATAAAAAAATGATCGAAGAGATCAGTCACCTGCCCCTGGAAAATTAATTGCATCGTTTGTTTTATGAATAAATATTCCGATATGAAACCTACTGCCTTACAGAAAGCCTGCGGGTATTTTCTGCCGGTATTCCTGATCCTTTGCTGTATTGCCCCTTCCGGAGCATTTGCAGCAGGTCCGCCCGTACCTTCTGAAATGTCGAAACCCATGGCACAGGTGCTGATGTTGATCATTGTCGCCCTTGCATTAATGATCGCCCTGCTGGCGAATGTAGTCAATGGCGCAGCTCAGATCTATCTGCAAAAGATCAAGGAAACACGAAAAAACACAGGGAACGGACCTGGCGCCAAAACCCTCAGCCTGCTGGCGGTTTTACTGATCAGCAGCTCTCTTTTTGCCGCAGCTGACCCTGCAACGGCAACTGCTCCTGCAGCATCCGCCGATAGATACGGTGGTTTGTCTGCAACCTCATTTTATGCACTGATTTCTGTGATTTTTATAGAGCTGATCATCCTGCTCACACTTTTGTATAACCTGAAAATGCTGCTTGCCAAAGACCCGGTTGCGGTTAGCGCAAAAATACAAAAGGTCAAAACCTTTAGTTGGGCTAAATGGTGGGAAAAGATCAATAGTTTTCGTCCGGTACACGAAGAATCGAATATCGACCTCGGTCATGATTATGACGGTATCCGGGAATTGGATAACCGTCTGCCACCCTGGTGGCTCTATGGTTTCTATCTCTGTATTTTATTTGCATTCATTTACATCTACAGATTCCATATAGCCCATTCGGCACCCTTACCCAAAGAGGAATTGCAGATTGCCATGACACAGGCGGCAGCTGAGAAAGAGGAATACCTGAAAAATGCCGCCAGTAAAGTAGATGAAAATACCGTTACCTATCTGACAGACGCCGCTTCACTGGAAGCGGGTAAGAAAATATTTACCACCATTTGCATGGCCTGTCACCAGGCTGATGGCGGTGGTGGTGTAGGCCCCAATCTTACCGACCAGTATTGGTTGCATGGAGGCAGTATCAAAGATATTTTTAAAACGATCAAATATGGCTGGCCCGAAAAAGGTATGAAAAGCTGGGAAGATGATTATTCACCGGTACAGATCGCACAGATCGCCAGTTATGTAAAATCTTTGGGAGGAACCAAACCTGCCAAACCCAAAGAGCCACAGGGAACTTTATACCAGGAGGGCCCTGCAAGTCCGGTTGCCGATTCTGCCAAAACAGATAAAAAAGTAACCGCTGCCAATTGATAGATGAGTGAGATCAAACATACCAATGAACCTTTAACGGAAACATTTCGCGACAGGATTGCCACTATTGATGAATCCGGTAAAAGGAAATGGATCTATGCCTATAAACCCAGTGGCAGGTTCTATTCGATCCGCACCTGGCTGAGTGTGCTTTATTTCCTTATTTTCTTCGGGCTGCCCTTTGTATCCATCCATGGCAGACCCTTGTTTATGTTCAATATTCCCAATGCCAAGTTTATCATTTTCGGGAAGATTTTCTGGCCTCAGGACTTTTTCATATTTGGCATTACGATGATCACTTTTGTGTTTTTCATCATCCTGTTTACGGCTGCATTCGGCCGCCTGTTCTGCGGTTGGGCTTGTCCGCAGACCAATTTCATGGAGATGATGTTCCGTAAAGTGGAATACCTCATACTGGGAGACGCCCCTGCACAAAGACAATTGAAGAACGCACCCTGGACAACCAAAAAGATCCTAAAGGTTACGACCAAGCAAATAGCCTTCTATATCCTGTCATTTATCATCGCCAATTTTTTTCTTGCCTATATCATCGGTATCAAAGAACTGGAAAAAATCATCACGGAACCCGTATCTGAACACGTTACCGGGTTTACCGCCCTGCTGATTTTTAGCGGTGTGTTTTATGCCGTATATGCGTTTTTCAGGGAACAGGCCTGCACGGTGGTATGCCCCTATGGAAGATTGCAGAGTGTTTTGCTGGATAAGAATTCCATGATCGTGGCCTATGATTATAAAAGAGGGGAACCCAGGGGAACTGCAAAACGCAACCAGGAAAACCAGCTGGGCGACTGTATCGATTGCCACCAGTGTGTAAAAGTTTGTCCTACGGGAATCGATATCCGAAACGGGGTGCAAATGGAATGTGTGGGGTGTACCGCCTGTATTGATGCCTGTGATCATATCATGGATAAGATCGGCAAACCCAAAGGACTGATCCGGTATGCTTCCGAGAATTCAATTGCAAATGGCGAACCCTTGCATTATACCACCCGGATGAAATTTTATACCGGTCTTTGCGCATT
>JAGWTX010000132.1 GCA_028875955.1 Bacteroidota bacterium
ATTGCCCGTATACTCGACAGCCTGGGGTATAATGTGATCGGCTGGGATCTGGAATGGCATTTCAATCCGCATTCAGCCCGGCCCATCCAGACACCTGAAAAACTGGCGGCACAGGTAGACAGTGCTTTTGCCAAAAACGAGACCCATGTACGTAATCACCTGGTGATCCTGAGTCACGACCGTATGTTCCAGCATCCGGATGAAGCGGATTCGCTGGAAAAGTTTATCCGCATCCTGAAACGCAACCCGAAATATGTTTTTGAGACGGTGGATCATTATCCGGGACTGAAGAACGGTTTGTAGTCCCGTTATTCGCGGGATCTTCGCTTCGCTGCGATTTGTGGTTTTTTTCATGTATGCTACCTCCAAACCCAATGCGCCAATAGCTAATGCGCCAATGCGCCTTTATTACAAGGGGTAAACCTGTTCCGCTTTTGGCTTTGCCATTTCGATTTTCACTTTTCAACCGGCAAAACGTTAAAAATTTAGTTTTTCCTTAAAGATAAATCCCGGGAAACAGATTCAGGAATTCGTATATTTGTCGTTAATAAATTTTACAATTATGGCATTATTTAAATCGGGTAATCCCACGCTGACCCAGAAAATGTTTGACAGAAGCATGCGTCTCGAAGCAGATATGCAGGGAACCATGAGTGTGCGTGGAACGATCAATAAATTCGGATTTTTATTACTAATGGTGATAGCAGGCGCAGCCTATAACTGGCACCTGTTTCAGGAAGGTCAGAACAATATGATGACCACCCTGATGATGGTGGGTATTTTTGGTGGTCTGATTTCTGCCATCGCCATCTCCTTCAAACCCAACTGGGCTTCCTACCTGGCACCCTTGTATGGTTTGCTGGAGGGTTTGTTTATCGGGGGTATCTCTGCGGTACTCAACCAGGCATTTGCGAAATCTTATCCCGGTCTGATCATGCAGGCTGTTGGATTGACATTCGGTGTAGCAATCTCTATGTTCCTGCTGTATAATTTCCGTGTGATCAAAGCCACGGAGAAATTCAAATCAGTGATCATTGCCTCCACCATGGGTATTGCCCTGTTTTATGGCCTGACCCTGCTTTTGAACCTGTTTGGCGTGAATATCAGTTTTATGTACGACAGCAGCCTGCTGAGCATCGGAATCAGTGTATTTGTGGTAGCTATCGCAGCCCTGAACCTGATCCTGGATTTTGATCTGATCGAACAGGGCGCTGAAAGAGGTGCTCCTAAGTTCATGGAATGGTATGGCGCTTTTGCATTGATGGTGACCCTGGTTTGGCTGTACATGGAAATTCTCCGTTTACTGAGCAAACTGGCCAACAATAAATAATTAGTCAGCAAATCATGAATCAGCCATCCCGCTACTAAGCCGGATGGCTTTTTTATGGGATTGACAGAATAAACTAACTTAGTTCAAAATCCTGAGCAATCAGGCATGGCTTGTTTTTCCAATGCGTATTGCCCGTTGGGCGTATCCTTGAAAATGCATCCAATCGTTTTTGTAAAATCACCCACGACTGATGACAACTTTAAGGTTGTCGCAGTTAATTTTCATCCCATGCAATACAACCGACAACCTTTTTCCGATGAAGAGCTGATCCGGGTTTACCGGAGCCTGTTGCTGCCCAGAATGATCGAGGAGAAAATGCTGGTATTATTGAGACAGGGTAAGATCAGCAAGTGGTTCAGCGGTATCGGCCAGGAAGCCATATCCGTGGGTGCCACCCTTGCCCTGCAACCCGACGAATGGATCATGCCCCTCCACCGTAATCTGGGTGTGTTTACTTCCAGGAAGATGCCGCTTCACAAACTTTACCAGCAATGGCAGGGTTTCCGGGAAGGGTATAGCAAAGGCCGGGAAAGAAGTTTTCATTTTGGCAGCCGGGAACATTTTATCTGTGGGATGATCTCACACCTGGGTCCACAATTGGCCATAGCCGATGGCGTGGCTTTGGCCCATACACTCAAACAGGAAAACAAGGTTTCCCTTGCATTCAGTGGCGACGGTGGAACCAGTGAAGGCGATTTTCATGAAGCCCTGAATGTGGCTGCCGTTTGGGATTTGCCGGTGATTTTTGTGATTGAAAATAACGGATACGGTCTTAGTACCCCCGTGAACGAACAATACCGTTGCAAAAACCTGGTGGATAAAGCCATAGGGTATGGGATGGAAGCCGTGCAGATCGATGGCAATAATATCCTGACCGTGCTTGAAACCATCCGGGGGGTAAGGGAATATTGTCTGGCCAATAAAAAACCTTATCTGATCGAATGCATGACATTTCGCATGCGCGGTCATGAAGAAGCCAGCGGCACCAAATATGTGCCAAAGGAACTTTTTGAAGAATGGGGAAGAAAAGACCCGATCAAAAATTATGAACAGTTCCTGACGGCAGCATCGGTGCTTACGGAAATGCAGATCGCGGAAATCAGGAACGAATTCAGGGAATACATTGAGTCAGAACTTGCCCTCGCTGAGCCAGCCGGTACCATCGTTCCGGATACGGATCAGGAGACCGGTGATGTATATGCCCCCGGTGACACGGAAATTTCTGAAATGACCGTTCCATCCGGAACCAGAGAAATCCGTTTGGTGGATGCGATTCAGGAAGGTTTGCGGCAAAGTATGGAAACCGATCCGACACTGGTTTTGATGGGTCAGGATATCGCAGCGTATGGGGGTGCTTTTAAAGTAACCGAGGGCTTTGCAGAAAAATTTGGTACCGCACGTGTACGAAATACCCCACTTTGTGAGAGTGCGGTTCTGGGTGCATCACTGGGTTTGAGTCTCGAAGGAATTCCTTCAGTGGTGGAAATGCAGTTTGCAGATTTTGTATCGGTGGGGTTTAACCAGATTGTCAATAACCTGGCTAAGATCCATTACCGTTGGGGTCAATCTGCAAGGGTGGTTATCCGGATGCCAACAGGAGCCGGAGTGGGGGCAGGCCCCTTTCATTCACAGAGTAATGAAGCCTGGTTTACCCATGTACCGGGATTAAAAGTGGTATATCCATCCTCCCCTTTTGAAGCAAAGGGATTACTGATGGCGGCCATCCAAGATCCCAACCCGGTCTTGTTTTTTGAACACAAAGCCTTGTACCGGAGTATAACGGGTCCGGTACCCGAACAGCCCTATTCCTTACCCATTGGGAAAGCCCGGCTGGTAAACGAAGGAACGGATCTGACATTGATCACTTATGGTGCAGGGGTTCACTGGGCCATGCAATACCAGACAGATCACCCGGATACTTCCCTGCATATCCTGGATCTGCGCACACTGCTTCCCTTAGACTATGCTGCGATCAGGGATGCGGTAACAAAAACCGGCAAAGTGCTGATCCTGCATGAAGACACCCTCACCGGTGGTATCGGTGGTGAGGTCAGTGCCTGGATCAGCGAACATTGTTTCGAACAACTCGATGCACCGGTCATGCGTTGTGCTTCCCTGGATACACCCATTCCCTTTCATACAGAACTGGAGAAAAATTTCCTGGCAAAGAGCCGGCTGGCTGATTACATAGAAAAGCTTTTACAATACTGAGATCTTTTCCAGCGGAGGATGTTTCACTGAAACGATTCATTTGATTGCTGGCATACCGGTTCCTGTCAATGGATTTTTATTACCTTAAATGCTCAATCCTACCAAGATGCAGATAAAAAAATTTGGTAAAAATGTAGTATGGCTGATCCTGTTTTTTGTTTCAGGAAATGCAATCGCGCAAAACAAAAATCCGAATGCATCTTACCAGGCCCCTGTTTTTGCGGCAAGCGATCGATTACAGCGATTGGAACCCCTGTTTCCACTGGTCAAAAAAATGTACCAGGAATATGCCGAAAAAAATCATTTCCCGGGTTATGCTTTTGGGATCATGCTGGATGGACAGCTGGTGTATTCAGGCAGCGGGGGCTACAGTGACATTGCCTCCAAGACAGCCGCTTCCACAAAAACCTTTTTCCGGATTGCCTCCATGAGCAAAAGTTTTACGGCAATGTCCATCCTGAAATTAAGGGACGAAGGCAAGCTCAGACTCGATGATCCGGTGTACCGGTATATACCCGAAATGAAGGGACAACAACTCACGACAGATGCCCCGGATATTACCATCCGTAACCTGCTGTCCCATTCTGCGGGTTTCCCGGAAGACAATCCCTGGGGTGACCGGCAACTGGAAAAAACCGACGCTGATCTGATTGCCATGATCAAAAAAGGGATCAGTTTCTCCAATGATCCCGGTCTGCAATATGAATACAGCAATATGGCTTTTGCGATGCTGGGCCATATCATCCAAAAAGTTTCCGGCATTCCCTATAGCGAATACATCCGGCAAAATATCTGGAAACCGCTGGGGATGAAACAGGCCACCTGGGAATACACAGAAGTCCCACCTGCCTTTCTCGCCAGGGGTTATCGATGGATAGATGATCATTGGCGCGAAGAAGCTCTGCTGCACGACGGCATCTATGGCGCCATGGGAGGGATGATAACATCCATTGAATCCTTTAGCAAATATGTGGCATTGCACCAGCTTGCCTGGCCTCCGAGAAATGAACCGGAATCCGGACCGCTAAAAAGAAGTTCGCTTCGTGAAATGCAGCAACCCTGGCGATTCGGATCGCTGAATGCCAATTTCCGGTATGCTTCCGGCAGAGCCTGTCCGATGGCCGCAGCCTATGCATACGGGCTTCGCTGGACCGATGATTGTGAGGGTCGCATCACTGTGGGACATACAGGTGGTTTACCCGGGTTTGGCAGTAACTGGGCCATCCTGCCCGATTATGGGATCGGTGTGATGTTTTTTGCAAATGTTACCTATGCGCCTACATCTGCAGCCAATACAGCGGTACTGGATACTTTGGTAAGAATGGCAGCGCTGAGACCCAGGAAGATCATTCCATCCCAGATACTTACACAAAGAAGGGATGAACTGGTAAAATTATTACCCGATTTTTCGCAGGTTGAAAAGAGTGGGATCTTTGCGGTAAATTTTTTCTCTGATTATTTTACAGAGAACCTCGTCCGCGATGCGAAAGCCGCTTTTGCAAAAGCCGGGAAAATTTTGTCTGTTGGTGAAGTGATCCCGGAAAATCAGTTACGCGGTTATTTCCTGTTAAACGGGGAAAAGGGTAAGATCCGGGTATCTTTTACACTGACTCCGGAAAACCCAGCGCTGATCCAGGAATATCATTTACAATTTATTGAATAACTGTTCCGGCTGATACGATGGCATTGACGAAAAAGATATACATAAAGAATATGGTTTGTCAGCGATGCGTGCTGGCAGTCAGGAAGATCCTGGAAGAGCTGAAGCTTCCGCCTGTATATATTCATTTGGGTGAAGTGTTACTGGCAAAATCGCCCACAGGTAAACAGCAATCAGAACTGGAGAAAGAATTGGCAAAGATCGGTTTTGAATTACTGGATGATACCAGGCAACAGGAGATCGAAAAAATCAAGACACTTGTGATCAGGCACATCCATTACCAGGAGGATCCCAACTTTTCTTTTCCCTCTCTCCTGGCAAAAGAACTGAACCGGGAATATTCCACGATCAGCAAACTGTTTTCAGAAACCGAAGGGATCACCATCGAGCAATTTGTGATCAGGCAGAAAATAGAAAAGGTAAAGGAATTACTGGCCTACCGCGAAATGAACCTGAATGAGATTTCTTTTGAACTCGGTTATAGCAGCGCTGCCCATCTTTCAGCACAGTTTAAAAAGGTAACCGGTCTCACGCCTTCTCAATTCAAAAAACAGGCATTTCCACTTAGAAAACCCCTGGATGCAGTTGCGGGAACCAACAGGATATAAATCTTACCCATCATTCTGTAAGGAGTATGCTTCCGCTCACTGGTAACTTTGTGTCAAAATAAATCATATGACACATACTTATTTAGTTAGCGGCATGACCTGTGGGGGTTGTGAAAAAACCGTAAAAGCCCTGTTGGGTGCAGTTCCGGGAGTGCTTGAAGTCTCTGTTGAAAGAAGTACCGGGGAAGTCAGCATAACCATGCAGGAACACATTCCCACTCAACAATTGAAGGATGCTTTGAAAGACTATCCGCAATACCCATTGTCTGAAAAAACCGCTTTTACGCATTAGCTGACAACAGAAACAGAAATAACCGATGAAAAAAAATCCTGGCTGAAAACCTATCGGCCCTTGTTATTGGTACTGGGTTATGTAACCGGCATGGCCATACTGGGTGGTTTGCATGCGGATGAATGGAGTTGGCAGGACAGTCTCCGGTATTTTATGGCAGGGTTTTTTCTGGCATTTTCCTTTTTTAAAATGCTGGATCTGCAGGGTTTTGCAGACAGTTACCGGATGTATGATATCCTTGCCAAAAAAACAGCAGTATGGGCCTATCTCTATCCCTTTGTAGAATTAGGATTGGGCATTGCCTTTCTAATAAATCTGTCGCCTGTTATAACCAATCTGGTAACACTGGTTGTGATGTTGGTGAGCATCATAGGCGTGATTCAGAGTGTACTTAACAAGAAAGCCATTAAGTGCGCCTGTCTGGGAGCTGTGTTCAATTTGCCCATGAGTACTGTTACCATACTAGAAGACGGTTGGATGATCCTGATGAGCGCTGTGATGTTGTGGATGGGGGTTTAAAAGAAAAGCTTTTTTATGCATTGCTGATAAACTGTCAAAATCAACTTTTGGAAAGTTTGTGCCGATGTTGGTCGCCTGACCAACATCTATCAGGAAGTAATCATTTTAATTCTCTCCAAACCAACGTTTCCATATTTTTATTGCAATTCAACATTTGGAAAGTTTGTACCGTTGCTGGTCGCCCGACCAACAACAATCGGGAAGTACTCATTTTATTTCTCCCCCAACCAACTCTTCAATATTTTCTCTTGCAACG
>JAGWTX010000133.1 GCA_028875955.1 Bacteroidota bacterium
TCTTATTATCCGCTCCCATACATACGATCGCCTTCACCTTATCTTTTACAAGATCCGCGATCAACCCATAATCATTACCCTTGTCTGTCCCACCCAGGATCAGTATGGTGGGCTTATTCATGCTCTCCAGTGCGAACCAGGTACTGTTCACATTGGTGGCCTTGCTGTCGTTGATAAACTCGACACCCCGTACCATGGCAACAAATTCCATCCTGTGTTCAAGGCTGTGAAAATTTTTCACTGCTTCCCTTATCTTTTCCTTTCGGATGCCGAGGGTGGCTGCTGCGATTCCTGCTGCCATAGTGTTGTAATTATTGTGTTTACCTTTCAGAGCAAAGTCATAGATACTCATGCTTACTCTTTCTTCCTGGATTCTCAGCATCATCTGGTCGCCTTTGATGTAGCCGCCTTTTTTTACGTCGTGTTTCATAGAGAATGGTAATGGGTTAGTATGAATGGTTAGTAATGGGAGTTTTTGAAGGATGACTTCATCGTCATCACAATAAATAAAATAGTCCTGGTCTGTCTGGTTCTCGATAATCCTGAACTTGCTGTTTATGTAATTCTCGAATCGGTAATCATATCTGTCGAGATGATCTTCGGTGATATTCAGCAGTACAGCGATATCGGGACGGAATTCCTTGATATCATCCAACTGGAACGAACTGACTTCAACAACATACAACGCCTTCGGATCCACCGCCACCTGTTTTGCAAATGAGATCCCGATATTTCCAACCATGGCACAATCCAATCCGGCCGTTTGGCAGATATGATAGGTCAGTGCCGTGGTAGTGCTCTTCCCATTGCTGCCTGTGATGGCTACGATCTTACTGTTTCCTTTAAACCGGTATGCGAGTTCAATCTCACTGATCACCGGTATCCCCCTGGCCCTGATCTTTTTTACCATTTCATTCTTTTCGGGTATGCCCGGGCTTTTCATCACTTCATCTGCAGTCAATATTCTTTCAGCAGTATGTTGTCCTTCCTCGAATTCAATTCCATTATCAAAGAGCTCTTGTTTGTACCTGGGTTTGATGGGGCCTCCATCACTCAGCCATACTTCATAGCCTTGTTTCTTTCCCAGTATGGCTGCGCCGATACCGCTTTCGCCTCCGCCTAATATGACCAGTCTGTGCTGCATTTCCTATCTGATTTTCAGCGTTACAATGGACATAACCACGCAAATGATGGTAATGATCCAGAAACGAACCGCTATTTTACTTTCGTGAAATCCTTTTTTCTGGTAATGATGGTGCAAAGGGCTCATCAGAAACACACGCCTGCCTTCACCATATTTCTTTTTTGTGTATTTGAAATAACTTACCTGGATGATCACACTCAGATTCTCCACCAGAAATACCCCGCAGAATATCGGTATCAGCAATTCTTTCCGTACAATAATTGCCAATGAGGCGATGATCCCTCCCAGTGCAAGACTGCCGGTATCACCCATAAATACCTGGGCCGGAAAGGCATTGTACCATAGGAACCCGATACAGGCACCTACGAATGCACCCACAAAAATGGATAGCTCACCGAGGTTGGGTATGTACATCACATCAAAATAATCGGCCAGTATATAGTTACCGCTTACATATACAAATACACCGATACCGGCACCAATGATGGCACTCACACCTGCCGCCAGTCCATCCAGTCCATCTGTCAGGTTTGCACCATTGGAAACGGCAGTGATAATAAATGTGACAATCAGGATATAAACCATCCAGGTATATTTTTCAGCACCCGGACCGATCCAGCTTATCAGCCGGCTATAATTAAATTCATGTTTCTTCACAAAAGGAATGGTGGTGATCGGCGTTTTCACCTGCACGAATTTTTTCACGATACCATTCAATTGTCGCGGAATGATATTGGTATCCTTTGCCAGCCTCTCTCCCTGTTGCAATTGCTCCAGCGGATTGGAAATCACTTCCCGCTCAACGGTAACTGCATTACTGAAATACAGGGTAACACCGATGATGATCCCCAAACCTATCTGACCGATGATTTTTGATACGCCTGCCAGGCCATCGCTGTCTTTTTTCTTATAGGACTCCCCTTTTTCCTGTGCCGCTTTTCTGGCCCTGATTTTAAAAAGATCGTCCAGGAATCCGATGATGCCCAACCATACCGTACACAAAACCATCAGGCGGATATAAACCTTATCCAGGTTGGCAAATAATAAGGTTGGTATCAGAATACTCAGCAGGATAATAATTCCGCCCATGGTTGGGGTTCCCTTTTTCTGAACCTGACCTTCCAGACCCAGGTCTCTCACACTCTCTCCGATCTGCTTTTTCTTCAGAAAAAGAATGATCCTTTTACCATAAACCGTTGCAATGACCAGCGATAATATGATGGACATCGCTATCCGAAATGTCAGGAACTGGAACAGACCTGCTCCGGGAACATGAAACTCTTTGTTCAGCCAGTTAAATAAATAATACAGCATATGGCTTGGTTATGTTTTTAATTGTTAATCCCTGTTCCTGCTATTTTCCCTTAGGAATAACCGATGTTTATACAACCAAAAAATATTTTCCAATCAGTGTAACAATCAATTCCACGGGTCAATGAATACAACTCCTCACCACTCACTACTCACTACTTCCCCAGTAAAGCAAACATCTCCATCAACACTTCCTTATCATCAAAAGGATATTTGACCCCCATGATTTCCTGGTATTTCTCATGCCCTTTACCGGCAATCAGGATGATATCTTCCTTATTGGCAATGCTCACCGCTGTCCGGATGGCCTCTCTCCTGTCTGTCACTGTACTATATTTTCGCTTGGCCGCACTGCTCAACCCTTCCTGCATATCGAGCAGTATCTGCTCCGGATTTTCCGTTCTTGGATTATCACTGGTTAATATCACCCTGTCGCTCAGGTCACAGGCTGTCTGTGCCATGATGGGGCGTTTGGTCTTATCCCGGTCTCCGCCACAGCCTACTACCGTAATGATTTGTTCATGACCTGTTCTTAATTTCTTTATTGTCATCAGTACGTTTTCCAGGGCATCGGGCGTGTGCGCATAATCTACAATACCGATAATCAGACCTGCACTGATACTATAATCAAATCTCCCCTCTGCCCCACTCAGCAGGCTGAGGGCGGTTAATACCTTTTCGCTGTCTTCCCCCAAACAAATCGCTGCACCATAAACGGCCAAAAGGTTATAGGCATTGAATTCACCGATCAGCCGGAAATGCACTTCCTTGTCATTAATGGTCATCACAAGACCCGTTAAAACATTCTCCAGGATTTTCCCTTTGAAATCGGCAACTGTCTTCAGGCTATAGAAATATTTTTTGGCATGGGTATTCTGCAACATCACTTCCCCGCGTTTGTCATCGGCATTGGAGATCGCAAATGCGGTATCAGGCAAGCCATCAAAAAAACTTTTCTTGACCCGGATATATTCTTCAAAAGTTTTGTGATAGTCCAGATGATCATGTGTGATATTGCTGAACAGTCCGCCGGCGAATTCCAGACCTGTGATCCGGTGTTGATGGATGGCATGACTGCTACACTCCATGAATACATGGGTGCACCCTTCTTCGGCCATCTTATGTAAAAGGGCATTCAGGCTAACCGCATCGGGTGTTGTATGGGTTGCTGGTATAATGGTATCCCCAATCTGGTTTTGTACCGTACTGATCAGCCCGCAACGATAACCCAACTGTGTAAACAATTTGAACAGAACCGTTGCAATGGTGGTCTTCCCATTGGTTCCGGTTACCCCCACCAGTCTGACACGTCGTGAAGGTTCCCCATAGAACTGATGCGCCATATAGGCAACCGCTTCCTGGGTATTATTGACAACGATATAGGTAACAATGGCTGAAATTATTTCCGGCATTTCTTCACAAATCACCACAACAGCTCCGAGCGAAATGGCTTTGTCGATGAACTGGTGTCCATCAGAATGCACACCTTTGATGGCAACAAATACATCGCCGGGTTGTACTTGTCTGGAATCGATCCTGATTCCGGAAACAGTTACACCTGTAGATCCATGAACCTGCCTGAGGTGAACTTTATACAATATGTCTTTTAAAATGGCCATTTTTGAAAACGGTGTATGCCTCTTTTATGATTTAATTCAATTCAATACTGATCTGCTCCCCTCTTGCGATTACCTGACCGGGAGGGATGGATTGCCCGGTTACTTTACCCCTTCCCTTTACGGAAACCTTCAATCCGCTGTTTTCACAGATATATACCACATCTTTCAAACCCATCCCTTTTAACAATGGCATGACATGTTCATCTGCCTTTGGTTTTGCGCTGATGATCACCCTGGCATTTTTCCCCTGCATATTGATCCATTGATCCGTACGGGCTGTTGAATCGATAAAAGGCAATTGAAGCTGCTGATCGATATAGGTGATGTCTCTTTTGTTACCCGTATAAATAAATGCCGAACTGTCTTTTTTGGGTGTAACAAAAGCCGTATTTGTCTGCCGGATATAACTGCTGTATAACCTGTCTGCAATCTCCCTGAATACCGGACCAGCCACACTGGCCCCAAAGTGATTAACGGCATGCGGTTTATTGACGATGATAACGGCAATGGTATATTGTGGTGCTTCAGCAGGAAAGTATCCTACAAAGGAGGACTGGAATATCCTGTCTGCATAACCCCGGTTGCCATTGGCCACAAGCGCCGTACCTGTTTTTCCCGCTACCTTGTAGGCTGAATTCATAAATAATTTTCTGGCAGTCCCTTCGATACATACGCCTTCGAGACATTCCCTGATCTTACGAAGGGTTTCCGCACTACAGATTTTATCATCGACAACAAAGGGATCTATCGATTTAAGCAACTGTCCTTCCTCATTGATGGAACTGACCAGATAAGGACGCATCATCTTCCCGCCGTTTGCAATTGCATTGTATAATGTGATGGTTTGCAATGGGCTCACTTTTACATTATAACCAAATGCCATCCAGGGTAAAGTGGTTGGCCCCCAAAGTTTGCTGCCCGGACGGATGATGACTGGCGGCTTTTCACCAGTCAGGTCAATCCCGGTCAAAGTATCCATCCGCAATTTTTTCAGGTGCGACAGGTATTGCAGCGGACTGGACGAATAACCCATCGTGGCAATTTTAGCCATGCCCACATTTGAACTGACTTCAAAAGCCTGTTTAACCGTGATGGTTGTTTTATCGCGGGTATCATCATCATCCCTCACGGTTTGTCCGGCAACCTGCCATACGCCATGTTGCACATCAACCGTCTGGTTCAGCGAGATCTTCTTGTCTTCCAGCAAGGAAAGCATCGTAACCAGTTTAAAAGTTGACCCGGGTTCTGTAGGTGTCAATGCGTAGTTATAGTTCTCCCTGTAATTACCGCTCTCGGTTTTACCCAGATTAGCGATCGCCTTTATCTTCCCAGTCCTGGTTTCCATCACAATGGCACAGCCTGTCTGCGCTTCATTCTGGACCATCATATTCATCAACGCATTTTCTGTTATATCCTGTATAAATACATCCAGCGTGCTTACGATGTCCTTTCCGCTTTCCGGCTCAATTTCATAAGTGTCATCAACCGGAACATTTACCCCTCCTGCAATCCTTCTTACAAACTGTTTACCGTTTCTGCCTTTTAACAAACTATCATATTCCTTTTCCAGTCCCACTTTGTTTTCATCCCTGGCTAGCCCGATGGTCCTGTAAGCCAGCATCTGATAAGGGTTCAGCCTGACGGTTCTTTCATCGGCTATCAAACCGCTCTTATACCTGCCTAACCGGAACAAGGGGAATTTTTTCAACTGTTCGTATTCCCGATAGGAGATCTTCCGCTTTAATAAAAGATATCCCTCCTCATTATTGTATCCTTCCTGAAACAGCTGCTTATATTCTCCGGCCGACTGATCCTTGAACAGGTCTGCCATGCATTCACTCAGCGAATCCAGGTTAGACCGGAAAAGAAGACCATTTTTTTCATGCAGGGATGCCACCCTGAAATCCATATAGAGATCAAACTGCGGGATGCTGGTGCTCAACATCTCTCCATCTGCGCTGTAAATGGTTCCCCGCTCAGCTTCAATCTCTTCCAGCTTCTGATGCAGGCTATCACTCATGCTCCGCCAATGGGTACCCTGAACCTGCTGGATATAGACGGCTTTCCCGAATATGGCCACACAAGCCACCACCACAAGCAGGTAGCTCAGATAGACTCTCCATAATATGTCGCGTTTTACATCCAAGTATATTTTTTTACAGCTGTCCTTTGATCAGACAATGACTTTTGTTTCCTTTAATTATTTATCTGCCTTTTGTAATCTTCTGGGAATTTCCTTACTCACTTTCAACCCCAATGGCTCGGTTGCTTTTACAATCTGCATTTCCTGGCTTTTGAACATCACTTCGCTTTTAAGCGTCTTGTATTCATATTGCAGGTCTTTCAGTTCGTTACTGGTGCTGTTGATCTTGCGAATGATCCTGTCTCCCCTGTGACCATTTGCGATATATAAAACCGTCAATACGGACAAATACAGAAAGAATGGAATATTCTTGACAATCCACTGATAATTAAACAAACCCTTAAGTGGGTTCCTGTTTGTTTTTTCAGTTGTCTGTTCAGCCATCCTGCCTGTTCTGTTTTTTATAAGTTCAATTAGTGATTGTTGCTCCTTGTCTATCGTTATAATTTTTCCGCTATCCTGAGTTTGGCGCTTCTGCTTCTGTTATTCTGTTTCAACTCTTCCGCATTTGCGGTAATGGGTTTTTTTGTGATGATCTGAAAAACCTGCTCCTTCGTTACAGACATAAGGGGGTGGTCGGGTGTTTCGTCAAAACTGCCCTGGCGGAAGAAATTCTTCACTACCCTGT
>JAGWTX010000134.1 GCA_028875955.1 Bacteroidota bacterium
TGGAGATTGCTTTTTTCAATTTCCTTTTCATCCCTCGACTGCATGATCAATACCGAATAGCCATGCTCCCGGGCTTCTTCTTCCACAGCCGCGATAAAGGAATCATAAAAAAAATTATTGATGGTGGGAACGAGTATGCCCAATACATTGGTGTGCCGGGTTCTCAATTGAACCGCGTAACTGTTGGGTTCATACTCCATGGCCTGCGCCAACTCTTTTACCCGCTGTTTTGTTTTTTCGGCAATATCCGGATGATCTTTCAACGCACGGGATACCGTAGAGATACTCAGACCTAAGGTTTCGGAAAGTTTTTTCAGGGTACTTTGCTGTATCATTTACAAACAGGTAATCTGTTATCAAAATGGATAAACTGTAATATACAAAATAGTACCGCTTGACCGGTCATCAATCTGCACCGGATGCATTCTCCCCGTGCGTCCCATGTTGTTCCTTTTCTTCCTTCCAGATCACCAGTGCCGCTGAAATGATGATGATGTTCTTGATGATATATTGTCCCACCAGGGTTAAACCATATGGCGCAAAACGGAAAGTATCCTGTGGGTTAAATATAAAGGGCGTGAAAGTGCAGATCATATGCGGAAACAGGAGGTACAATGCCGTTTTCACATATTTACCCGAAATGAGTAAGAGACCAATGGCGGTTTCCCAGACCGCCAGCAGCAGTAGATTGGTATGGTCATTGATCAGACCGAATGTGAGTTTGTGGATGGTTTGCATGGCCAGCTGTTCTGCCGGGCTTACCCCGTTAAAAAACTTCAGCGCACCAAACCAGAGATACACAATACCCATGCTGATGCGTAAGAGTGCGATGGGTGAAAAAATTACCCGTTTTCCGGTAGTGATGGGTTTTGCATCAAATGTGTTCATCATGTTGCCAACGATTAATAGGTAAATAAAAGGGGGTTATAATTTTACGGATAAAGAAAGATAAAAGGTTCTTCCATCCGCAGGCAGGATTCCCGGCCCGGGATACATGGTGATCCTTCTGTTGAAATAGGTTTCATTGGTCAGGTTATTGACACCCGCCGATAAGCGGTAGTTTTTTGAAAAGGAAAAACTGCCCGACCAATCCCACAAATGATAGGCCGGTACCATTCCGGTTACGCCATTGGCACTGGCAACCGTATTCAGCGCATCATTGTAATTCATCCCGGTATAACTGTATTGCAAGGTGGATGAAAACCTGCCTTTTTGAAACTGCAAACCGGTTTTCGACATCCACTCCGGTGTATTCTCAACCCGGTTACCCACCACGCTGGTATTGACCAGGTGATCGGCGAGCATGCCCCTCGTATACCTTGCATGTGTATAGGACAAGGATTGAAATATCACCAGGCCTGCATAATTGTTACTGGGGTTACACAATTTTGACAAAGACAGTTCCACATACGCTTCTGCTCCCTTCGATACCGCATCCCCGATATTCGTGGTGTAGAGATAGGGCGTATTACCCGCATCCGATTTTGTTATCAGACCCACACGGTTGCCATAATAGAGATAGAAAAGATTTACATCAAACTGCAGCAGGTTATTATAGGATCCCCTGTAGCCAAAATCAATATCATACCCTTTGCTGTCTTTCAGATCCGGGTCAACCAGATCCAGCCTGTCTTTGGGTGTGATAAAGGAATAGAGATAAGGGCGGTAAGCCTGTGAGATATTGGCATATACCTGTGTGTTCTTACCCGTCTTGTATTCTATACCTGTTCCGAATAAGGGAAAGGAACGGTTACCCTGGTAGCCCACCGGTGATGAAGCATTATTGATCACCCCGGAAAGATCACTGTTGATGATCTCATACCTGAATCCGGGCGTGATGGAAAAACGTTTGTTGAGGTAAAAAATATTTTCTGCAAAAAATGCATAGTTATGTGTCCGGAAACGGAGATCCACCCCATATCCTGTTGCCGACAGATCAAAATCAGCTGCTGTGGTACCCACACCCTTTTGCCGGCGTTTGGTTAATTCATTGGAATACCTGAATCCACCGGAGAGAACCGCTTTTTGTTTGCCCAGCGAATAGGTATGCAATACCCTGGCTTCCGTTGCAAACGATGTATAATAATCCCGGTCTACCTGGCGGTTGTTGTACAAACCTGTCTGGTTGTTAACCGTATCCGGAATGATTGGCGCATTGATAAACTGCACGCTGTTTCGCTGACCAAACAGCGCATTTGAGGTGATCTTTAATTTTGTGTTTTCTGAAAAGGAATACCGGAATATCATGGCCGGTATATTGATTTCAGGACTGAAAAAATTCCGGCTGCGCAATGACTGTTGCGCATTTTGCTGAAACTGCTGATCCGTTAAACCCCCTGCGATCTGTTGTACATAATCCATCCGCGAAAACTGCAATGCGATACTTCCCTTTTTAGAAAAACGGTATTCCAGATTCGCATAATAGGCATGGTAATGAAATTTCGAATTGGGTCGCCAGCCATCCCCGCTCCTGTCGTCGTAATAGGCATAGTAACGGATCTTCCCGACGGTTCCGCCCAGTGCATTATAGGAATTGAAAAAGTTATTTGACCCGCGGGTTTGTTCCGATTCAAAGGAAACAGGTTTGTTGGCATCGCCCTGTTTCATCACAAAGTTCATCATCCCCCCAAACTGGCTGCCGAATTGAAGAGAGGCGGAACCCCTTACCAGGTGTACTTCCTGTATACCCTGCAGGGGTGCGGTATAATGGTTTTCGGGATAGCCGAAAATATCCGAATTGGTATTGTATCCGTTTTGCCGCATATTCATTTCAATGCTTCTGTGCGAATCCGTTCCCCTGCTGCCGATATTCAACTGCGTGCCCGCACCATCCATGTCCCAGGTGGTGATACCGGGAATCTTGGCGAATGCCTGCCGGATATTGTTCTGGGAAAGATTGGAACTTACCGGGTCGAGTTTGATAAAATTTGTTTTCTTACCGGAGTAAATGGTAACACCCACCACATCCGGCAAATAGGTGATGCTGTCCCGGAAGGTTGTCTGCACCGTAACCGGTTTCAATATACGTGAGGGTAAAGTGTCTGTATCCAACCGACCGGATGCCCGAACAGAAAAAACAGTGCCCAGGAATAACGGCATTACTATATATTTTCCAGAAAATACCATGATGATGTTTTGAATGTCTGGTTACCGTTGAAACCTTACCGGTAACAACGGCCCAGACTAGAATGATTTGGATTGCCCAGGTTTCAGCAGATCAGGGTCTTAAGGCTGTAAGAAAAGTTACATGTGAGACTTTATTTTTAAAAGCCTCCCATGTAACTGTTATCGATCAGAACCGGAATGAGATACCCACATTGGCAGCATAATCCGCAAAAGCGGCATCTCCCTGTGAATAGACACCTGTCATCTGTGTTTTGATGATATCCGGTACACTCTGTGTCCGGTTCCTGGTTACGGCAACCGGAACATAGGCATAGAGGTTAAACTTATTGAACGAATACGTGATTCCGGGTTCTATGGATACGATATATCCTGGTCTTCTGAAACCACCGCTGCCACCGATCAGGTCATGCACCGGTAAACATTCTTTCCGGTAACCAGCAGAGAAGGTCAATCGTTTCACCTGGAAATTGGCACCTGCACGCAGCATCCACTGATCAGGTACGCTCATCACATCACTGGTATACGCTACGGAAGAAGCAGAAGCAGTTCCACCCCTTGCGGTAGATACGCCATTCTGTTCACGCGGATTGATCAGGTAATAAAAATTTCCGTACAGGCTGATCGTTTTGTTCAGGTTATAAAATGTATTGATCTCGGTGGTGATACCGGTTCCGCCATCGCCTAGCTGAATCGACTGGTCAACCGGTCCGATTACGGTCACACCCGGAGTATTGGTATAAAAACGGCCATCGTATTGATAATCACCCGTAGCCAGTTTTAATCCCAATCCCAGCTGCACATTGAAGCGTGTGTTTTTTACCGGATCCAACATCCAGTAATACCCGGTAAAACGGATATCACCTATACCAAAGGAAGAAGTCGTATGTCTTTCTTTTCCGCCATGTTCATACAGGGAGGAACGTGTATTGGAAACGATGGGTACATCCATGGATAAGGACCACCGGTTACTCAGGATCCGGGTCAGTGCCAGATCAAGTGTATACGCATGGTTGATGACTTCCGTACCCTGTGCCACCCTTTGTTTCTGTTCGTTTTCGCCTACAAAATGACGAAAGGAATGAAAGTACCGGTTATTCGCATTAAAGAACCATTTTTTAGCAACCGTATCGGGTGTTTCCGAATGTTCCATGATCCCGAATCCGCCGATGCTACGGATAGCGACACATCCCTGCGCGCCGGCATTGATGACCGTGCATAACACGGCACCTACTATGAATAGAAAAGATTTCATTTGCAATATTTTTGGTAGTGATGGTAATGATTTGAGAAAAAATTAGCTTTTTTTCATTTTCAATTTTTCGACAACATACTGTCCCACTTTTTTACCCACTTCTGTGCTTACGATACAGGAATTGTGAAAGTGGATGCCTCCGTAAAAACGAGCCCAGTTGTTTTCAACGGCTGCGTCGCGGAATGATTTATAAGAACGGTTGGGAATACCAAACTCCAGCTCTGTTGAATCCGTATAGGCAAAATTATCCCCGAATACATCGGTCAATGCCTCTGCTGCGGATGCCGAACAGGTGGAATGCCCGCAGGTATATTCCGGAAATGCGGGTGTTTGCAGATAAGGATGCCATTCCGGATCAAAATATTTATTGATGACGGTTTCGGGTCTCACTGTATTATAGGTATATTTCACATCCCAGCATTCGATAAATGCATCAAACAAAGCGATCCCGGTTTTGGCAAATGCATACACCGTATTCGCATAATCCGCTTTGGCTTGTTTGGCGGCGATGCCGATAATGCTCATCCAGTGACCCGAAGGGGAAAACTTCTTGCTGCCAAACATAACATGTCCGGTTACGTTCATCTTAAAAGGATTGTCATCCCAGAATGCAGCAATATGTTTCTGTTCGGGTGTTAAACTATCAATGGCATTCTTGATATACATCAGCTCGTGATAGTATTTACTGTTCTTATCGGTGATGTTATAATCTGGCGGAGGTGGCGGCGCAAAAATGTTCGAGCTGTCAATCACCATGGGGCGTATATCCTTCCAATGCGGCTCTGTTGCAGAAGCATACATGGGAGGCGTGGGAATCCAGCGACCAGGAATATCTTTCACAGAATATTTCTCAGCACCACGGGTTTCCAGGTAATTGTCTTTCTTGCTCCAGCGCATGATGGAGGCCGATACACTGTCTGCCAGTAACTGGGAGGCTTTTAACACAGAGGAGGGTAATCCCTTATCACGGGCAACCCGGAGAACACTGTCTTTGTACACCTGCATGCTTCCTTCCGGAAAAGTAACCGACTCACCTACTTTGATATAGGCCAGTAAAGCGGCCAGTTCATAATCGACTCCCTTGTTATCAGCGGGATAGGAAATGGTATGTAAACCATTCAACTGTCCTGCCAGTGACTGGAATTTTTCAGGATAGCCTTTGGCGATTACTTCATAGGCGGCGATGGCACCATACACATAATTACGGGCGGCAACCATGGGAGGGAAATTATTTCCCATGACCACTGTATTCAAAGCATGAACTGTTTGGGTAAATAGTTCGGGATTGTGCAGGTATGTTTTGTATTCGTTGTTCTCACGACAAGCGGTAATACACAATACAACACAAAGACCCATCAAGAGTCTTTTCATATTGAAAATAAATTAGGTAGAGAAAAAAGGATTTGCTTAATAAACCAAGCTTAGGCTTGTGGCGGTTTATCGATCCTTCCGAGATAGGCAGACTTCATGTCGGCATTCAACATAGTGCCCCAGGTTCCAGACAAGCCAGAATTCCTAAACTGCCAGGAAAAGAAATCGTGATCATCTGTGAAATCCTGAACAGAATATTTCACCGAATGAGACTGATGGGAAGGAGCCTTTTTTGAAGAAGTACTATTAACAAAATCGTTGGCTAATTTGGCGAATTCATTCCGCGCATTTTGAATGCTGGTCCTGGCTGTATTGGGAATACAGTACAGTTCGAGTGAATCCTGATAGAAACGGCGTTTTACATAGGTATAACTGATACCGTTGATCTCGATGCTACCCTGTACGCGATCAAATTTTTCCGAACTGCTTCCATAGGGAAGACTGGCGGGCACTTTGATGCGGATCAGGTCTTGCGGATTGTATTGGTTATTATCGAGGTTTGCCTGTAACTGGCTGTCGGCCTTGCTTTCAAAATAATCTGTGAGCAGGCGATACCCACCCCAGTTAAAAGCAAGGATTCCCAAAAGCAGTATGGAAGCAATTCGTTTCACGATGTGTGAAAATAACACATTTATTTTTTAACAGAAAATATTTTCTTTTCAATCCCTACCCCTTTGATTGTCAAACTTTTCCACTGCTTTGGCAAGGAGGATGCCACTTGTACGATCCCCTTGGGGGTGATTTCCAGCCCGCCGAATCCCATCAAAACGCTTTGGATAATACCACCCGCACCTGTTGCAAAATAGGGATTGGTGCCTCCCTTGGTTTCTGCAATCACGCGGAACGGAGGCAGCAGGTTGGGCAGATACGCATCCTGGAAAAAATGATACGCTTTATCTCCATTACCCAGTCTGGCATATAACAAAGTGAATATCGCCTGTGTCATGGCTGGTGTTCCGGCATCGGGTACACGGGTTTCATAATAGGCCAGATCCTTTTCAATCTGTTTGGGATCGGTGATCTCTTTCAATGGATAGGCCAATAGGTTTACATCCGCCTGTTTGATTCCCTCGCCCTGGTAAGATGC
>JAGWTX010000135.1 GCA_028875955.1 Bacteroidota bacterium
TCCATGGCACTGGCTCTTCGTGAGAAAGGGATGGCCACCCGTATCATAGGGGTGGAATCCAA
Organism: Bacteroidota bacterium; assembly: GCA_028875955.1. GTDB lineage: Bacteria > Bacteroidota > Bacteroidia > Chitinophagales > Chitinophagaceae > Sediminibacterium. The sequence goes on from JAGWTX010000135.1 coordinate 63, forward strand.
TCCGGAACACGCAGCAAAAGCCCTTTCACTGGGATTGGTGGATGCAATACTACCCCTGGAGGAAGCCGTTCAGCAATCGGACCTGGTGATCCTTTCCACCCCCATCAATATTGCCGAAAAGCTGTTGCCAAAAATCCTGGAACTGGTCGACAGGCAGGTTGTCATGGATGTAGGTTCTACCAAACAGACCATTTGTAATTCGGCTACCCAATATCCCAACAGGGGCAGGTTTGTAGCCACCCACCCGATGTGGGGAACAGAATACAGCGGCCCGGAAGCGGCCGTAAAAGCTGCATTTACCGGTAAAGCCACCGTGATCTGCAGTAAAGAGGATAGCGATCCGGATGCAGTCATGCTGGTCGAAAAGATCTATACGGCTCTGGGCATGCATTTGATTTATATGGAAGCCGGGGAACATGATATTCACGTGGCTTATGTGAGTCATATATCCCACATTACCTCATTCGCACTGGCGAATACCGTTCTGGAAAAAGAAAAGGAAGGAGATGCCATTTTTGAACTGGCCAGTGGTGGATTTGAAAGTACCGTTCGATTGGCCAAGAGTAACCCTTCCATGTGGGTGCCCATTTTTATGCAGAACCGGGAAAATGTACTGGATGTATTGAATGAACACATAGCCCAGCTCAGGAAATTCAAAGCCTGTCTGGAAAAAGAGAATTATGAATACCTGACAGAACTGATCGAGAATGCGAATGGTATCAGAAGGATCTTGCAATAGAACCGGATTAGTCAGATTTGGGATGCCGGTTAAGGAAAGGGATATATGTTAAAATTATGATGTTCCGATGACAGGCATATTTGAAAACAGAAACCTGAAATACTTGCTGGTATTGGGTTCTAAACAAAAAACAGACAAAGAGGCATATAAAAAGTACCTTTGCGCAAATTTTTTATTACATGACGACATTTGAAGCGTTGGGAATTGATGCTAGATTAATTCAGGCAACGGACGAGTTGGGGTATGTGAACCCAACTGCCATTCAGGAACAGGCAATCCCCGTATTGCTGAGCGGTACCAAGGACTTTATCGGCCTTGCGCAAACGGGTACCGGTAAAACGGCGGCATTTGGTTTGCCCCTGCTGCACATAATCGATGCGGCTGCGAAATATCCGCAGGCATTGGTGGTTTGTCCGACCAGGGAACTGTGTTTACAGATTGTGAAAGAAATAGAGCTCTTTAAGAAATACATGACAGGCATTTCTGTGGTGGCAGTATATGGAGGGGCCTCTATCGGATTACAGATCCGTGATCTGAAAAGAGGGGTGCAGATTGTAGTTGCCACTCCGGGAAGGTTGATCGATCTGATCGAAAGAAAAGCGATCAACCTGGAACAGATCAGATATGTCGTGCTCGATGAAGCCGATGAAATGCTGAACATGGGTTTTCAGGATGATATCGAATTCATCCTGAAAAATACCCCTGCAAGGGAAAGTACCTGGTTATTCAGTGCTACCATGCCACCCGAAATCCGGAAAGTGAGCAGAAAGTACATGAAGGAACCCAAGGAGGTTACCGTGGGTAAGGTGAACACTACCAACAAAAGCATCGATCACCAGTACTATGTAACCACGGCACAGCACCGTTATGAAACCCTGAAACGGATCATCGATTTCAATCCGGGTATCTATGGTATCATATTTACCAGGACAAAACTGGATGCACAGGAAATTTCAGAGCGTCTGACCAGGGAAGGCTATGATATCGATGCCCTGCACGGGGATCTTACCCAGCAGCAGCGGGATCGGGTTATGGGTCAGTTCCGTGACAAGAGCCTTCAGTTACTGATCGCTACCGATGTAGCAGCCCGGGGAATTGATGTGGTAGGTATCACACACGTGATCAACTATGAGTTGCCCGATGACGTGGAAATCTATACCCACAGAAGTGGCCGAACCGGTCGTGCAGGAAACCAGGGTATCTGTATTTCCATAGTGCATGCAAAGGAAATGTACAAATTCAAACAGATTGAAAGGATCAATAACTCACAATTCCACAAACTGGATATCCCCAGCGGGAAAGACGTTTGCCGGAAACAGTTTTTTCATTTCATGGACAAGTTGCTGTCGGCAGATATCAGTCATGGGGATTATGAAACCTATGTACCCATGCTGGCGGAGAAATTTGCAGATGTGAGCAAGGAAGATGTATTGAAAAGGGTGGCTGCCATGGAATTCGACCGTTTCCTGAAATACTATGAAAATGCAGAAGACCTGAACCTGCGGGAAAGGTCAAAACGAGAAATGGGCGAAAGAGGGGAACCGAGAAGAAGGGATGACAGGTTTGAAGGACGCGGAGATGGCCGCAGGGAATATACCCGTGGCGGATACAGCCGGTTGTTTGTCAACCTGGGTACCAAGGACGGATTCTTCAAAGCCAGTTTCCTGCAATTCATCCTGGATATGAGCGACCTGAAAAAAGAAGTATTGGGGAAAATCGATATGAAGGATATGAACAGTTGGATCGAGATCGATAAAGGGGCCGCACAACAGATGATCAGATCCTTGGATGGTAAAAGCTACAAGGGAAGAAGAATCAGAATGAACGATGCAGATAGCGGCGGCCCGGCGGGATTTTCCAAAAGACCCAGGAGGGGAGAGGGCTAATTCGTAAATCAAACAAACAAGTAACAATTCATATGGAGCAAGCAATCCAACAACCAACCTCAGTGGAAGCCTTATTGAAAAAACGGCCACTCATCATTTCTGGTCCCTGCAGTGCAGAAACAGAAGAACAGGTTATGCAAACAGCATTGCGTTTGGCAGCAACCGGAAAAGTAGATATCCTTCGTGCCGGTATCTGGAAACCCAGAACCCGTCCCGGAAGTTTTGAAGGAATCGGTACCAAGGGTCTTCCCTGGTTACAGCAGGCCAGAAAAGCATCCGGTTTGCCTGTAGCGGTGGAAGTGGCTACCGGAAAACAGGTGGAAGACGCACTGCACTTTGATGTGGATGTATTATGGATTGGTGCCCGTACAACCGTTAACCCGTTTAGTGTACAGGATGTGGCCGATGCACTCAGAGGAGTGGATGTGCCCGTACTCATCAAAAACCCCATCAATCCGGATCTGGAATTATGGATCGGTGCCATGGAAAGGGTTGCCAAAGCTGGTATCCGGAATATCGGTCTCATCCATCGCGGATTCAGTTCCTATGGAAATACCGAATACCGCAATGCACCTATGTGGCACCTTGCCATTGAAATGAAAAGACGCTATCCGGAATTGCTGATGATCAACGACCCTTCCCATATCTGCGGAAGAAGGGATATCCTCATGGAAGTTGCCCAGACAGCCATCGATCTCGACTTCGACGGACTGATCATTGAAAGCCATATTGATCCCGATAATGCCTGGAGCGATGCCAAACAGCAGGTTACTCCTGAAAGACTGGGAGAAATGATCAGCAGCATCCGCTGGAGAAGTGAAGACGTGGCATCCGCAGAATACCATGCGGCATTGGAAAAGTTGCGCCAGCAGATCAATAACCTGGATGATGAATTGATGCAGATACTGAGCCAGCGGATGAAAGTGGCCGAAAGTATCGGTAATTATAAAAAGGAAAACAACATCACCATCCTTCAGACAAACCGCTGGAATGCAATTTTGGAGAGAGCTTTCGCCAAAGGGGAGAAACTGGGTCTGAGCAAGGAATTTGTGACCAAGTATTTCGACGCCGTACACATGGAAAGTATCAATCACCAGAACAAGATCATGAATTCTTAACGGTCTACGGATCAGGAAATGCTTGCATACAAGTGAGAAAAACCGGGTAAACCTCTTGCCGGTCCCCGAAAGCATCCTCCGATAAATCGCGAACGTATATGAAGAAACGAACCATCCGGTTTTCAAACAGTAGTGTGGATTATTACCTGAATGCTGAATTTTCTTTAGTGGAAAAACTGGCACCTAGGGAGTCTGCAGTAATCATAACCGATGAACATGTGTTTGCCAAACACAAAAAAAAGTTCAAGGGTTGGAATACGATTGTTTTGAAGCCGGGTGAAGAATACAAGGTTCAGCGGACGGTTGATATGATTATCGGCCAGCTTATCGCATTCGGGGCAGACAGGAAAACCATACTGATAGGAGTTGGGGGTGGCGTGATTACGGATATGACAGGATATGTAGCCGGCATTTACATGCGGGGGATCGCCTTTGGTTTTGTTCCCACATCCCTGCTGGCAATGGTGGATGCATCGGTTGGCGGGAAAAATGGAATTGACGTAGGGGTTTATAAAAACATGGTCGGTTTGATCAGACAACCGGCGTTCCTGTTGTACGATATGTCTTTCCTCCAGACCCTTCCCAAAAAAGAATGGAAGAATGGGTTTGCTGAAATCATCAAACATGCCTGTATCAAGGATGCAGTTATGTTCAGAAGCTTACAAAAACATAAACTATCGGATTTCCAAACAAATCCGAAACTGATAGCAACACTGGTTGAACAGAACGTGATGATCAAAACCAAAGTGGTTCAGCAGGACGAATTTGAACAGGGAGAAAGAAAATTGCTCAATTTCGGACATACCCTCGGACATGCGATTGAAAACATGTATGAACTGAGTCATGGACAGGCCATCAGTATCGGAATGAGCTATGCCGCACTCATGTCTCAAAATCTCAAACATTTCACCGGTGCGGAAGCGGTTGTTTCCTTGCTTGCCAAATACGGGTTACCCACTTTCGCCAAATTCAATACCAAAAAAGCATTCAAGATCTTGTTGAAGGATAAGAAAAAAGATAACGTCAGCCTAAATTATATCCTCCTGGAAAAGATTGGAAAAGGAGTCGTTCAGCCACTCCTGCTGGTGCAGATCCAGGATATTTTCAAACAATTCTGAGTTCCTGATTCAGAAATCTGCCAAAAAAGAAACCTCCTCAGCCGAATTGATTATGATTGTCAGTATACATCCTTCCCGACTTTCCGGATCGCTGGTGGCCGCCGCCAGTAAAAGCAGTATGCAACGCGCCTGTGCAGCAGCCTTGTTAACCAAAGGACAGACAGATCTGATCAATCCGGGTAAGAGCAATGATGATCTGGCTGCCCTGTCTGTGATCCGTAAACTGGGTGCCGTTGTTACTGAAAACCCGGATGGCTCATTGTCCATCCAATCCAATGGGATCGTACCGGTTGCTTCAGAAGTGAATTGTGGGGAAAGTGGTCTGGGCATACGTATGTTTACTCCCATTGCGTCAGTGAGTGACCAACCGATCACCCTGAACGGTACCGGCAGCCTGCTCACCAGACCCATGGATTTCTTTGATGAAATCTTGCCGCTCTTACAAGTGTCTGTTCATTCCAACCACGGAAAACTTCCCTTACAGATACAGGGTCCGTTACAGCCCGCCGATATTCAGGTGGATGGCTCATTAAGCTCTCAGTTTCTGACCGGTCTGCTAATGGCCTATGGAGCCGTAGGCGCCAGGGATGTGACGATCACGGTAAAGGAACTCAAAAGCAAACCTTATATCGATCTGACCCTACAGGTGATGAAACATTTTGGCTGGGAAGTGGAGAACAGGTACTATGAAAAATTCTATTTTCCAGGCTCAGCCATCGCCGCAAAACCCGGAACAATCAGCTATACGGTGGAAGGTGACTGGAGTGGCGCCGCCTTTCTGTTGGTGGCAGGGGCCATTGCGGGACCGATCACGGTAAAAGGTCTTGATCTGCAATCTACCCAGGCGGATCGGGCAGTTTTGCAGGCATTGATGGACTCGGGAGCCTCGCTTTCCATAAGACCGGATGAGATCGAAATCGGTCCCATGCCTTTATCGGTATTTCATTTTAATGCCAATGATTGTCCTGATCTTTTTCCGCCCCTGGTTGCCCTGGCAGCTTATTGCAAGGGTACTACTGTAATCGAAGGCGTACACAGGCTTACCCATAAGGAAAGTAACCGGGCACTCACATTACAGGAGGAGTTTGCTAAATTGGGGATTGAAATTCAGTTACAGGATGACTTGATGATGATAAAAGGCGGACAGGGCGTGAATGGCGGGAACACCCATTCGCGGCATGACCACCGTATCGCCATGGCCTGTGCGGTGGCGGGTTTACGGGCATCTTCTCCCGTTATCGTGGAAGATGCGGAAGCCATCAACAAATCCTATCCTGCTTTCTACCAACATCTGCAGCATTTGGGTGCAGATATTCATCAATTGTAAAAATCATTATTGTGAATAGTTTTGGCCGAATATTCCGTTTGCACATTTTTGGAGAATCCCATGGGGAAAGTGTAGGGTTTACCCTGGATGGCTGTCCTGCAGGTCTCAGTTTAGACACTGCCGATTTTCTGACAGATATCGAAAGAAGAAAAGGGGGTACCCAAAAAGGCACCACACCCAGAAAGGAAGACGATCTCCCCATCTGCAAAAGCGGCTTATTCAATGGACATACAACCGGTGCACCCCTGACTTTCCTTTTCGAAAACAACAATACCCGTAGTGCCGATTATGAAAAACTGCGGGCTGTCCCCCGTCCAGGACATGCAGATTTTACGGCTGGCGTGAAATTCGGCGGTTTTGAAGATTACCGCGGAGGTGGGCATTTCAGTGGCAGATTAACCGTATGCCTGGTGGCTGCCGGAGTGATTGCAAAAAAACTGCTTTCCCAATGTCAGGTGAAAGCCGAAATCCTGGAGATCGGTGGAGAAACCGATTTGGAAAAAGGGCTCAACAAAGCCATCGAAGCCAAAGACAGT
>JAGWTX010000136.1 GCA_028875955.1 Bacteroidota bacterium
GATTTTGCCAGGTTATTGTATAACAAGGGCCTGTATCACCAAAGCCTGCGGATCCTGGACAAGATCAAGGATCTGGCCCGTAGCAATAACCAGATCACCTATATCTCACAGGTGTTGTTTCTTGAAAAAAAGATCGAAGCCCTGCATATCACCCGGAGTATGCAGGACCGGGCCGAAAAAATCAGTGCCGAAGTGGACGAGATCAACTGCCGGCTGGAACTGGTAGGTTCGGTTTCCAACATATCCCTGCTTTTATACAGCTGGTATATCAAGAACGGGCATGCCAGGGATTCTCAGGACATCCAGATGGTAGACGCATTCCTGCAACATCCTGCTATTGAAAAAGCAAGATCGGCCAAGGGGTTTTATGAACGATTGTATTTGTACCAATGCTATTGCTGGCATGCATTCATCACCCAGAATTTTTTATTGTATTACCGGTATTGCCAGAAATGGGTAGACCTGTTTGATGCCCATCCGAAGATGATCGAAATAGAGACAGCCCATTATATCAAGGGATTACACAATCTGATGGGGGCGCATTTTGACCTGAGAAATTACCAGAAGTTCAATGAAACGATTCAGGTTTTTGAAAAGTTCATGGAATCACCCGTGGTTCAGAACAACCGGAATAACCTGATCCAGACCTTTATCTATCTGAATATTTCGAAACTGAATAAGCACTTCATGGAAGGCACTTTCAGCGAAGGGCTTGGTCTGGTTCCCTATATCGAAGAAAAGCTGTCCGAATATGAGATCTATATGGACAGGCACCGGATCCTGGTGTTTTATTACAAGATCGCATCCCTGTATTTCGGCTGCGGGGATTTTGACAAGAGTATCGACTACCTGAATAAGATCATCAACTGGAAAGTGGACCTGCGTACCGACCTGCAATGTTATGCCAGGCTGCTGCACCTGATCGCACATTACGAGCTGGGGAATTTCGAGCTCATGGAATACCTGTTAAAATCGGTATACCGTTTCATGTACAAGATGCACAACCTGAGTACGGTGGAAGAGAATATCTTTAAATTCCTGCGCTCCTCTTTCCGGCTGAATTCCCGTCAGCTCAAACCGGCATTTCAGGAGCTGCTTACGGTATTACAACCGCTGGAAAAAAGCCGGCTGGAAAGCAGGGCCTTTATGTACCTCGATATCATTTCCTGGCTGGAAAGCAAGATCAATAACCAGGCGGTTCAGTCCATCATCCGGCAGAAATACCTCGAAGCCAAAAGAAGTGCGGAAGAATGAGCTTCAGATCAAAAGGCTTTTGTTGAGGGGGAAACGGATATCAATGGCACATCCGTTTCCGGGAGAGGACTGGATATCCACGATCCCGTCATATAATTCTGAACGGCTGAAAATGCTATAGATACCAATCCCTTTCCGATGCTGGCCGGGATCAAAGCCGATTCCGTTATCCTGGATCTTCAGCCTGATTTCTTCGTTCTTCCTGTTCAATTCAATAAATACCTGGGTGGCTTTGGCATGTTTGAGGATATTACTTATCTGTTCCTGGACAATACGGAAAATATTCAGCTTGAATTCATACTTGATATCCTCCTCAAAAAAACTGTCTGCTGTGAGATCGATCTGGATGGGGTTCACTTTTGTCACATCATCCAGTAACCCTTCAATCGCCTTACTGAGACCAAAATGTTTGATCAGCGGCGTTACCAGTGTCTGAGACAGTTTGCGGATCTCTTCAATGGCATTGAGGATAAACCCGGAAGATTGTTTCAGCAACTCATCATCGGGATGTTTCTGCTGGGCAGAAGCAATATACATCATGGCTACTGTCAACTGCTGGTTCACATTGTCATGCAGCTCGGTGCTGATCTCATATCGTTCTTTTTCCTGCACCTGGATCATGGCTTCATTGATCTCTTTCTGCTTCATCATCTTTTCTTCTTCCAGCTTTTCTTCCAGTCTTATCTTCTCGGTGATATTGTTGTTGATGGCCAGGACAGCGGACTTCCCCTTGTAATCAATCTTGTGGGATGATACGTCGTGAATCATCACCTCCCCGTTCTTCTTGAGATGTTCCCAGATATCGGAACGCTTGATAACGTTTGACGCTTTCAGGTCTTTCACAAAGGCCTTGAAATCGGCGGAATATTTTGAATCGCCCAGTTCCAGCACTGTCATCTTCAGCAATTCCTCACGGGAATATCCGTATTCTTCCTGCGCCATATCATTTACTTCCAGTATGGAAAGGGTATTCAGATCCCAGATGAATATGGGAAGCGGGTTGTTAAAAAACAGGTTCCGGTAGCTCTCGTTGCTTTCGATGAGGCTCAGTCTGATCCGGTTCCTTTCTATACTGTACTGAATGGATTTGGCCAGCAGCCGTTCGTCAAACTCGCCTTTGATCAGATAATCCTGTGCACCGTTGGCCATGGTTTCCAAAGCCAGTTCCGTATCCGCCAAACCGGTAAGTACGATGATGGAAACTGCGGAAGCATGTTCTTCTATCAGGCTATAGGAATTAAACCCTGAACTATCCGGCAGGGAGAGATCGAGTAAGACGATATCAATCTCATTGTTTTCCAGTATCTCGATGGCTGCGGCTGCATTGGTGGCTTTGAATAACCGGTCAACCGGTAAGCGGGTCAGTCGCAGGTGTTCCTCCAAAAGAAACAAATCACCCGGATTATCTTCAACGATGAGAATGGATAGGAAGGATTGGTTATCAGGTATCGCCATGAGTTATTGAATTCTGCAAACTAGGCATTTATTTGGAAATATGGATTGCACAGCCTTCAGGCCTGGTTATCGCAAAGTTATTGGTATTGTTCGGCAGATTTACTGATGCTGAAATAAAAACAACTACCCTTACCGGGTTCAGATTCCAGCCAGATCTTACCTCCATGCCTCTCCACGATTTTTTTACAGATGGCCAGGCCAATTCCCGTACCGCTGTATTCCGTCTTATGGTGCAGCCGTTGGAAAAGCACAAAGATCTTTTCGAAAAAAATCGGTTTGATGCCGATGCCATTGTCTTTCACGCTGAAAATGTATTCGTGTTCCTCCTCCCTTCCTTCGATCTGGATCAGGGGCGATTCTCCGGAATGATATTTTAGGGCATTGCCGATCAGGTTCTGGAATAGCTGGAACAATTGAATCTTATTCGCTTTGATAACAGGCAGTTCCCCTATTTCAATCCTCGCTTTCATTTCCGCTATCCTGGATACAAAAACATTCACTACTTCCTTTACCAGTTCATGGGCATCGATTTCAGCCAGGTCATCTTTATTGGAACCCACCCTGGAATATTCGAGCAGGTCCAGGATCAGTTTTTTCATTCTGTCGGCCCCATCCACCGCAAAATGTATGTACTGTTCTGCGGTCTCATCGATCTGGTCGGCATATTTCTTTTTGAATAACTGCAGGAAACTGGTAATCATCCGAAGGGGTTCCTGCATATCATGGGATGCGATATAGGCAAACCTTTCCAGTTCCACGTTGGATGCAGCCAGTTCATCTGCCCGATGTTTCAGCCGGTTGTTCAGGTCGAGCAACAGGGCTTCATTCGTTTTCCTGTCCGTTATGTCGCGCGTGGCCCCGATAAGCCGGACCGCTTTCCCCTGTTCATCTCGGATGATATACCCTTTATCAAACACATAGGCATATTCCCCGTTTTTCCGAAGGAACCGGTATTCATCATCCCAGTATACCTCATAGGGATTCTCCATCACTTTTGCCTGCTTCTCCCTGACACGGGCGATATCATCCGGGTGGATCCGCTTGATCCAGAAATCCTTTTCAGCAGCTGCATCTTCCGGATCATACCCAAACAGCACTTTCATTCCCTTACCGGTCCTGTTGATGTTGTCGGATCTGACATCCCAATCCCAGATGGCATCATTGGTTGCCAAAGCCACCAGGTCATAATTCTGGATACTGCTTTTTACGGCTTCCACCGATAATTTGTTTTCAAGGATAATGGATAAGAGATTTTTTACCCTTTCGAGTGTTTGCGCCTCCTCTTCGGTTGGTTCTTTCACCCTTTTATAATAAATCGCAAAAGTGGCCATCACCTGGTTCCTGGAATCCAGGATGGGAAAAGACCAGCAGGCCCTCAAACCTTCCTTCAGTGCCAACTCCTGGTAATCTACCCATCTTGCGTCATGTTTGATATCGGTCACTACAACCTTCTCCTTCCGGAAGGCAGCTGTTCCGCATGAACCAACATTATCCCCGATGGCCAGTCCTTCTATCGCCTCACTAAAAGCAGCCGGCATGTCCGGACCCGACCAGTTATACAGGCGGTCATTGTTTACACGCAATACCGAACAGATCATGCCATTGTGCAACCGCTGTATCTCTTTCAGATAAAAATCCAGGGTTTGGCTTATCGAACTATCGGGCCGGGCATTCATTTCCAATACTTCGCGTTCCAGTTTTTCCAGTATCCGAAGATTTCTCACTTCGGTTACATCCTTGAAATAAATGGAAATGCTTTTATCGGAAGGATAGGCACTCACATCGGCCCAGATCTTATACATGGGAAAATATTCCCGGAAACGGATCGATTGGTTCTTATGAAAAAGTGAGGTATAATCTTCATGGAGTTTCAACATCTCCAGTTCCGGGAACTCCCGCCAAAACTCTTTTCCAATGAGCATCTCTTTTGTTTTGCCCATTATCGTTTCAGCTGTTTTATTCCAGAACAGGATCTGCCAGTTTCTGTCTACGATAAAAAAACCGTCCGTAATACTATCCAGCACCGCCTCAAGCAGCATCCTGCTGAATGCCTCCTTCTGGTGCTGTTGCTGTGATTTTTCGAGCTGGTCAACCAGTTTGTTTTCCTGCACCTTATTTTCTGAAATGTCCACTGCAACTATGCTGGCAATGGAATTTTGCGCATCCTTGTGAAGGATGGTCGATGATATTTTGACGGGGAAACGTTCTCCGTTTTTCCGGATTCCCGTGAGTACCCCTTCGCAACGGTTATTTTGCGACCGCTGGCTGATAAAGGCTGTGAACGCAGGGTCACTGGTATCAATAATGATTTCCCTGCCCTTTTCCATCATTTCCGGTTCCGTGTAACCAAACATTTCGCAGGCGGCCGCATTGGCACGGAAGATCTGTCCATCATCGGAGGTTAAAAAACAGGCACTGTGGGCTGTATTAAAAAAAGCTTCATAAGCAGATGTCGTAATCATGATACCCGGGCGTATTTGAAAAACAAACAACCGGGTATGCTGGAAGGAAACCCTTTACCCGGTTATTGCTATGAAACTATGAAAATTCCCTGCATTTCATTTCTTAAAAACAGATTTTCCGGATCAGGCATAGATCCTTTCTATGGCATCCCTGTATTTCTCCATCACCACTTTTCTTTTCAGACTCATCTTGGGAGTCATTTCTCCGGTTTCAATCGTCCATTCCCTGGGCAACAATTCAAACTTTTTTATCTGTTCCACATGGTTAAAATACTGGTTGAATTTTTCTACCAGCCCCAGGTACATTTCCATGACTTTTGGATGATTGATGGCTTCTTCATTGGAAGTGAAGGGAATCCCTTTTTCCTTCATCCAGTCGCGCAGGTTATGGAATGAGGGTACGATCAGCGCCCCTACAAATTTCCTTTCGGAACCCACTACCATCACCTGTTCCACAAAAGGGCTTTCCTTTAACCGGTTTTCGATGGGCTGTGGGGCCACATATTTGCCGCCGCTGGTCTTAAACAGTTCTTTTTTCCGGTCGGTGATCTTCAGAAACTTCCCTTCTTCCCATACACCGATATCCCCGGTATGCAACCATCCGTCGATCACGGTTTCTGCCGTGAGGTCCGGACGTTTGTAATAGCCGACCATCACACAGGGTCCGCTTACACATATTTCCCCATCTTCCGCCAGCTTCACCTGGATGCCATTGATCACCGGGCCCACGGTGCCGAATTTGGTGCCGCCTTTTTCCTGGCGGTTCACACAGATCACAGGACTGTTTTCGGTGGGGCCATACCCTTCATATACCGGTACTTTTGCGGCATTAAAGATCCGCAACAATTTCACCTGGCAGGCGGCACCGCCTGTTACGATAAAACTCACGTTCCCACCCAGGGCTTCCCGCCATTTATTGAAAATAAGTTTATTGGCGATGGATAACTGTAGGTCATACCAGAGACCGCCGCTATTGCGGTTATCAAATTTTTCGGCCAATGCCACAGCCCAGAAAAAAAGTTTCCGTTTGATCCCCGTCAGTTCATTACCCTTTACCATGATCCGTTCATACACTTTTTCCAGCAGCCTGGGCACGGTGGTGAACCCATTTGGCTGCACTTCCCGCAAGTTATCACCGATGGTTTCAAGACTTTCCGCATAATAAATACTGATGCCGCTAAACAGATAAATATAAGTACAGGTTTTCTCGAAGATGTGGTTGAGCGGAAGAAAGCTGAGAACCCTGGTTTCGGGTGCATCGTTAAACGGGAAACTTTCCTTGGAAAACTGCAGATTGGAATAGATATTATCATGACTCAGCATCACCCCCTTGGGTGTACCTGTTGTTCCGGATGTATAGATGATGGTAGCCAGATGAGATACCGGTATGTTTTTTTTGATGTCTGCCACTGCCCGTAAAGACGCTTCATCTGCCAGCTGGGTGATTTCCGACCAGTGCGCCGAACCG
>JAGWTX010000137.1 GCA_028875955.1 Bacteroidota bacterium
TGAAAATGAGCTGGAACATCAACGCATTCTTTACACACAAAAATGAAAAAAGCCTGATCGGCATCCAACAAAAGGAAACTGATATCCAGCAAGAAACCTTTCTGTTTACCAACCAACTCTCTCTCCTCCAGCAGGAATCAGAAACCCAAAAAACAGACCGGCTGATTCAGTCAGACAATGAAATCATCCGACTGAAAGAAAAGATCTGTGCGGCCAGTAAAGTGAAATATGAGAATGGGGTTATTACCCTGAATGACTATCTCAAAGAGATCACTGCCGTAAATCAGGCCAATCTAAACCTTGCCTTACATTCCATACAACAAATTGCCAACGAATACAACACTGCCCAGACACTGGGTTATTAAACGTTCAGACATGAAAAAAATACCGATGATCCTGTTCGCAGGTCTTGCCCTGACAGCCTGCAAACAAAACCAAAACAGTTTTGATGCAACCGGAAGTTTTGAAGCCGATGAAGTCATTGTTTCCGCACAACAGGCAGGACAGATCCTCCGCCTGCAGCTCCATGAAGGCGACCATTTGCCCAAAGGACAGGAACTGGGCAATATTGACATTACCGGATTTCAACTTCAGAAAGAACAGGTAAAAGCCAGCATTGCCTCCCTTGGGGAGAAACTGAATAATGCAGATCCCCAGATCGAAGTGATCAAAAAACAGATCGCCGTTCAGCAGACTCAGGTAAATTACCTGGCCCATGAAAAGAAAAGACTGGAAACCCTGCTCAAAGCGGATGCTGCTACCAAAAAACAACTCGATGATATGGATGCCCGGCTTGAGGAAGCACAACGACAACTCGCGTTGCTTCAGCAACAAATCCAGATGACCAGTGCTACCGTGCAAATCCAGAACCGGGGTATCCTGAGCCAGAAAAACCCACTGGAAAAATCGGTTGACCAGGTAGAGGATCAGATTCGGAAAGGCGTGATCATCAATCCCATCACCGGTACCGTTTTAAATCAATATGCTTTTGCAGGTGAAATGACCAGCCCGGGAAAAGCCTTGTATAAAATTGCCAATACCGATACACTTTTTTTGCGCGCTTATGTCACAGGCAACCAAATGCCCCAACTGAAACTGGGGCAACAGGTAAAAGTCCGGACGGATGATGGAAAAGGCGGCTTTAAAAAATATGAGGGCCATATCAACTGGATTTCCAGTAAGGCGGAATTCACACCCAAAACCATACAGACAAAAGATGAGAGGGCCAACAGGGTATATGCCATCAAGATCCTTGTCCCTAACGATGGCTATCTGAAAATCGGAATGTATGGTGAAGTAAACTTTTAAACATGGAAACCATTATTGTCGAAAATATTTACAAATACTATCCCGCTGCTACAAAAAAAGAGCGGAATAAGGCACTCAATGGGATTTCATTTACCGTGAAGAATGGTGAAATCTTTGGTCTGATCGGCCCGGACGGAGCAGGCAAAACCTCCCTTTTCCACATACTGACCACTTTACTACTGGCGGATGGCGGTAGGGCAACCGTTGATGGTTTTGATGTAGTGAAAGACTATAAACAAATCCGGAAAAGAGTGGGTTATATGCCCGGCCGGTTTTCGCTTTACCAGGACCTGACGGTGGAAGAAAATCTGCAGTTCTTTGCTACGGCTTTTGAAACAACCGTGGAAAAAAACCTGGACCTGATCCATGAAATCTATATACAGCTCGAACCCTTCAAAAAAAGAAGGGCGGGAAAATTATCCGGCGGCATGAAACAAAAGCTGGCGCTGTGTTGTGCACTCATCCATAAACCATCCGTACTTTTCCTGGATGAACCCACAACCGGTGTGGATCCGGTTTCACGGAAAGAGTTCTGGCAGATGTTGAAAAGCCTGCAGTTACAGGGTATCACCACCATAGTCTCTACGCCCTACATGGATGAAGCAAACTTATGCGACCGCATCGGCTTATTGCAAAACGGGTCGCTGCTGGGGATAGATACCCCTGAAAACCTAACCCGGAATTTTGGAAAGCCCTTATTTGCCTTAAAGGCTGAACAAATGTATCCGTTGCTCCTGCATATGCGTGCCTATGATCAGACAGCTACCTGTTATGGGTTTGGCGATTACCATCATATCACATTTATCGATCCGCATATCCAGCAGGCGGATATACGATCCTATCTGCAAGGGGTCGGTTTTACGGAACCTGTTGAGATCAGGCAGATCGCACCCGGTATTGAAGATTGCTTTATGGATCTATTGAATCATTGAATATGAATAACAAAGTGATACAAACCGAAAACCTGACCAAAACCTTTGGTGACTTTACAGCGGTGAACACGATCAGTTTTGACGTGTATGAAGGTGAGATTTTCGGGTTCCTCGGTGCCAATGGCGCAGGTAAAACAACTGCTATGCGGATGTTGTCCGGTCTGTCCACCCCCAGTTCAGGAAAAGCTTCTGTTGCGGGATTTGATGTGTACAGGCAAACCGAATCCATCAAAAAAAATATCGGTTATATGAGTCAGAAATTTTCTTTGTATGAAGACCTGACCATACGGGAGAACATTGAACTCTTTGGGGGGATCTATGGATTAAGGGGCAGGCTTTTACAGGAAAAGAAAATGGCGCTGTTAAAAAATCTGGAACTGGAAGACGATCAGATGAAACTGGTATCCTCCATTCCGCTGGGATGGAAACAAAAACTGGCTTTTTCGATTGCGATACTGCATGAACCCAGGGTTGTCTTTCTGGATGAACCCACCGGTGGCGTGGATCCGATCACCCGGAGAAAATTCTGGGACCTGATCTATGCCGCTGCTGCGAAAGGGATCACGGTATTTGTCACCACGCATTACATGGATGAGGCAGAATATTGTAACCGGGTTTCCATTATGGTGGATGGGAAGATCGAAGCCCTGGATTCACCCGACCGGTTAAAGATCACACATGCAGCCGGCAGTATGGACGAAGTGTTTCAACAACTGGCACGAAGAGCCGTAAGAAAAGCCGATTGACAGGAACTCAGCTATGCCGGAAAGCTTGCCATCCGAAATGCAGTTGTCAAAGTCAAAGCGGTTAAAAAAAATATTATAACAGATGAAACAGTTTTTTTCATTTATACAAAAAGAATTCTACCACATTTTCCGCGACCCGCGTTCCCTGTTACTGCTTTTGCTTATGCCGGTTGCCTTGATGGTCATCTTCGGGTTTGCTGTCACCAATGAAATAAAAAATAACAAACTGGCCATAATGGACCTATCCCGGGATGAAGCCTCCCGGAAACTGATCAACCGGTTTTCAGCAAGCCCTTATTTCGACCTGAGCGTCCTGGTTCCCGAATCTGCCAGCCTGGAAACAATTTTTCATAAAAACAAAGCGGCAATGGTGATGGTCATCCCGGCTCATTTTAATGAAGACCTGATGGCCAGTCATGCCACCACCCTGCAATTGCTGGCAGACGGATCCGATCCCAATACTGCCAATAGCCTGATCAATTATGCTTCCGCGATTATTGGCGATTATCAGCAGGAAGAATTCCCTGAAACCGCCAGCGCTTTCCAGATCGTACCCATAACCCGGATGTTGTACAATCCGGAACTGAAAAGCGCCTTCTTTTTTGTACCGGGTGTGATGGGATTGATCCTGATGCTGATTTCCGCCATGATGACATCCGTTTCCATCGTAAGGGAAAAAGAACTGGGTACCATGGAAGTGTTATTGGTATCTCCCTTAAAACCATTTATGATCGTACTGGCCAAAGCTGTTCCTTATTTATTGATTGCACTGGTTAACGTACTTACGATCATCGCCCTATCCGTATGGGTGCTGGGTTTACCCATACGCGGAAATTTTGCATTGCTCCTGGGTGAAAGCACTTTGTTTATCCTATCCTGTCTCTCCCTGGGTTTGTTGATATCCACTGCGGCACAATCGCAACAGATAGCCATGCTGATCTCATTACTCGGATTGATGCTGCCCACCATGATGTTATCCGGTTTCATTTTCCCGATCGAGAACATGCCCATGCCCTTGCAGGTCATTTCAAATATCGTTCCGGCAAAATGGTATATCCGAACCATCAAAGCCATCATGCTGAAGGGTCTGGGGCTGGGTGCTGTCTGGAAAGAGAATGCAATCCTGCTGGGAATGACGCTTTTCTTCCTGGCAGTCAGTATCAAAAGATTCAAAATACGTTTACAATAATCATCGGCTATGCATATCTTATTAGTCCTGTTAAAAAAAGAGTTTACCCAGATCCTCCGGAATAGGTTCCTGTTACTGATCATGTTCCAGATGCCGGTGATACAATTATTGATACTGCCGCTGGCCGCCACTTACGAAATGAAAAACATTTCCATGAGTGTGGTGGACAAGGACCACAGCAGCTATTCAGCAAAACTGATCGATAAGTTTACCGCATCCGGTTATTTCAAACTGAACAGCTATGCAGACTCCTATGAGAAGGCCCTGGAATCAATCGAAGACAATACATCCGATCTGATCATTGAGATCCCTGAAAACTTTGAAAGGACGCTGATCCGTGAAAAAAAAGCCGATATCCTGATCAATGCCAATGCGATTGACGGGACAAAAGCGGGCTTATCCAGTTCCTATGCCGCATCCATAATTGCTGATTTTAACAAGGACATCCGGGAAACCCTGTTACAACCCGGTAAACTGAATCCTGCTCCCCGTATATCCATCACCTATTCCAACTGGTTCAATCCCACCTTGCATTATCCAACCTATATGGTGCCAGGTATCCTGGTTACGCTTTTGTCACTCGTTGGCGGTTTCATGGCGGCGCTGAATATTGTGAGTGAAAAAGAAAAAGGCACCATCGAGCAGATCAATGTGACACCCGTTAAAAAAACTACGTTTATCGTTTCCAAGATCATCCCTTTCTGGATCATCGGTATGATCATTTTCACCCTGGGTTTGCTCATCAGCCGTTTTGTGTATCACATTTATCCCGTTGGCACATACGGCACCCTCTATATTTTTGCCATGGCCTACATGATCGCATTCCTGGGGCTCGGCTTATTGATCTCCACTTATTCCGACAACCAGCAACAGGCCATGTTCATCGCATTTTTCTTTCTGATCATCTTCATTTTATTGAGTGGAGAATTCACTCCCATTACCAGTATGCCTGACTGGGCGCAGAAAATGACCAAACTGAACCCACTCTCCTATTTTGTGGAAGTCATGCGGCTGGTTATGCTCAAAGGCAGCAGTTTCAGGGATGTGCTGACGCAGTTTCTTACCATCTGCGGTTTTGGCGTTGTCCTGAATACCTGGGCCGTCCTGAATTATAAAAAAACCAGTTAATCCTTTTCCTTGCGGAGAAGTTCAGCCTTTCCCGGTCAGCGGATCGATAGATAATGCTATATATGTAATTGATTTACATAATACTATATATCGCAATTACCTTCAACTATTTGATTAAGCAAAATTTAATTAAACAAACGTTTGATTAATTCAAACATTTGTTTAAGATTTGCGGTTTCAAAGTTTTCCCATGACGGATAAAAAAGAACACATCATCAATGCTGCCATTCCCCTCTTTGCAGAAAAGGGGTTTGAAGGTTGTTCCATCCGGGACCTTGCAGCAAGGGCGGATGTAAATGTTGCGATGATCAATTATTATTTCGGTTCCAAGGATAATCTCTTTGTAGCCATCATGGAATACAAGGCGCAGTTTATGCGGGGCAGGCTGGATGAGATCGAATCCAATACCCAGATGAATGAGATCGAAAAAATCGATGCGGTGATTGAAAGTTATGTGGACAGGATTCTTTCACAGCCTTTTTTCCACCGGATCCTCTACCAGGAACTGTTGCGCGCCGACAGGAAAGAGTTGCATGAAAGGATCATCAACATTTTTGTCAAAAATACAAACACGTTAAAAAAAATAATTGAACAGGGGGTAAAGAAAAAAATATTCCGGAAGATCGACGCCGAACTGACCATGGCTACGCTGATCGGCACCATCAACCAGGTGATGCTGTCAAAAGCCATGTGCATTATGCTCATCAACCGGGAAGAAAGTTTTGATCCCTATACCGATGTGAAATTCCGGGAGAGGCTGATCAAACACCTGAAAAATGTTATCCATGCTTATTTAACCAAAGAATAAACCCAACGACTTTCATACCTACAAAACAATCTTATGTCAGAACAAGCAACCAAAGAAAAAAAATCGCCCATAAAAACCATCGTCCTCCTGGCAGTATTGCTGGTGGCCGGATATTTTATATTTACCAAGATCCATTTTGCCTTAACCCATGAAACAACCGACAATGCCCAGGTGGAAACACAGATCACACCGGTACTGCCAAGGGTATCAGGATATGTAAAGACCATCACGGTCAATGACTATGATTCGGTAAAAACGGGTCAGCTGGTAGTGGAACTGGATGATGCAGAATTACAATCCCAGTTACTGGAAATGGAAGCCGATTACAGGGAAGCGGAAGTGGAAGTGATCAATGCCAAAGCTGCCCTGAACAATGCCCGGGTTTCCCTTCGCATCAACAAAGGAAACATCGAACTCAGTGAGATGCGCAAAACAAAAGCGGCTGAGGATCTGAAAAGAGACCAGAACCTGTTTGCGGATCAGGCGATTACAAAAAAACAACTGGATGATTCC
>JAGWTX010000138.1 GCA_028875955.1 Bacteroidota bacterium
TCGGATTATCCCTCAGCCAGGATAAAAAAACGGCTTTTGTAGCCAATGTGGGTATGTACAGCTATCCATTGATTACCGGGGCAACAAAGGACAATGAGGATGAACTCATGATCTCCCGTCATCCCTATGGAGACAATACAAAAGAATCCATCGAGGGAACCGAATTCGAAGGGAGAAAGATCCCGGGTGTGGGCAGTCCTTCCGCACCTGAGGCCATGAGTGTGTACAGTATCAACCTGTCAAATAACAAAGTGATCGACAGGTTCAAGACAGGTTACCAGGTGGGCGAAATGATCGAGGAAGTGGAAGTGGTTGGCGGTGCAAGTCCCAATTCGATTGCCGTTGGGAAAGACTATGCCTATGTAACCAATGCCACCAATGATAACATTTCTGTGATCGATTACCGGCACCATACAATACTGGGTCATATCCCCATTACCGCTGATAAACTGATCGATCATTACCGGGGCCTTTTACCCTTTGGCATAACGCTGAGCAAAGATGAAAAAACCTTGTATGTAGCCCTGCTGGGTTTTAATGCAGTGGCGGTGATTGATATCCCCTCTCAAAAAACCATTGGCCTGATCCCCACCGGCTGGGGGCCTACCCGTGTAAGATTATCCCAGGATGAAAAAGAAATCTATGTGATTACCTGTCGCGGTCTGGGAGCCGGGCCCAATGGGGGGGAAGGATTTGTAAAACCCCCGCAGGGAACTTATATCGGGGATATCCAGTTGGGCAGTTTTCAGAAAATAGCCATGCCGGATAAGCAGACACTGGCAAAATATACGGCTGAAACCCTGGCCAATACCTTTGAAAAAGTGAGTGTAACGGATACCGGGAACAATCCCCTGCCCATCGTTCCGGGACAGAAAGAAAGCCCCATCAAATACATTGTTTACATCACCAAAGAAAACAGGACCTATGATGAAGTAATGGGGCAATTGCCGCATGCAAAGGGTGATGCCACCCTGGCAAGGTTCGGAGTGGATTGTGAATATACATTGCCGGATAGCCTTCAGGCGAAGATCCCGCAAATGAAAGTATCTCCCAATCATCACAAAGCTGCCCAACAGTTTGCGTTTAGCGATGATTTTTATTGTGATAGTGACGCTTCTATCCATGGCCATCACTGGATGATGGGCGTGATTCCCAACGAATGGGTAGAGACCAATTCCAGTGTTTCCAAAACCGCGAAAATATTTTCAAAAGCACCCGGTCGCCGTTTTCCGGGCTCCACAGGGAGCATGGATCCCGAGGATTATGCAGAAATCGGGGGCTTATGGGAGGCATTGGACAGGAAAAAAGTCTCGTTTTTCAATTTCGGCGAAGCCAACGAAACAGCCCATGTACGTGAAAGCTGGCATGATACTGCCACCGGTGCTGCCCATATCGTAATGGTTCCCATGCAGAAGGCTTTGTATAACAGGACCAGTACCCGTTATCCCGGATTCAACACCAATATACCTGATCAGTACCGGATGAACCAGTTTGAAAAAATCTTTACCGAAAAATGGATCACCGGAAAGGAGAAAATGCCATCCCTGATTACCATGCAGGTGCCCAACGACCATACAGCCCGTGTAAGACCCGAGGACGGGTATCCTTATCCGCAATCCTTTATGGCTGATAACGACCTGGCGGTAGGCAGGATCCTGCATTTCCTGTCACGTACCCCATACTGGAAAAACATGCTGGTGATCATTACAGAAGATGATCCGCAGGGAGGGGTAGATCATATCGATGCACATCGATCCATTTTAATGATGGCGGGTCCCTATGTGAAACATGGCTATGTGAGCCATACCCATGCAAACTTTGGTTCCATCTTAAAAGTGATCTATAATATCCTGGGAGTGCCTTATGTGAACCAGTATGATGCAACGGCCTCTCTGTTGCAGGATTTTTTTACGGCTAAACCGGATTATACACCCTATACCCTGGAAAAAAACGATGAAAGAATATTCCAGGTGGAAAAAGCGATGCGCAAATACCACCAGGAAGTGGATTGGCGCAAGATCCTGAAAGGGCCCGAAATGGATGATATGAAAGATATGCGGGAAGAGCATTACCGGCAACAGACGGAACAATCCAAAAAGAATTCGGGTAATTGAAATGACTGTTTTATTTACTGGTAAACTTTATCGCAAACCCAGCTGGGTCAGATAACGGATCAGTTCTTCCGGATGATCGGTTTGTAAACCACGGATTCCCATGGAAACCGGAATATGCCAGATAGCGGGATTTTCATCAGCCGACTGTATATCCGGCCATACAGGTATGTTTTTCTGAGAAGCTGCTGTTAACAATTCGGTATTGTAATCCGTGTAACTTCCATCAAGCAGGTCGAATGAATATTTTAACAAGAGATTTTTCAAATCCTGTCCATGCTTTATGTTCCCGGGCAAACTGATCATCAAGGGCATATGGGGGGCTATTTTACGCCAGTCATACAATTGTTGCATACTATTGATATATACTATCACCTGTTTTTCCATACCCGCATTTCTGATCGCTTGATATGCCTGTTTAACAGATGCGTCTTTAAAGTCCAGATAGATATGGATCTTGTTTTTTGCCAGCCTGAGTACTTCGGCAAAATCGGGTATGTGATAGGAACCAAATTCAGGGTGTTCTTTATTGTACACTTTCATTTTCCGCAGAGAATCAAGAAGAAATTCGCTAACCTTTCCTTTGTGGTCAGTCATTCTGTTTACAGTAGCGTCATGCATGATCACAAGTGCCGAATCCTTGCTGGTACGTAAATCAATTTCAATATAATCTGCACCATGCTGAATGGCATTCTCGTAAGCTTTTACTGTGTTTTCCGGAGCACTTACATGATCTCCCCTGTGCGCAATAACAACAAAATGGTGATTCTTTTTTGGAAGAGAAAGGGGACGGTTTTGCAGGGAAATAATTGAAAGGATTGAAACGAAAAACCATGAGAAAGACATGTGTGAATATTTTGCAGGAACAATTTCTTCAACTTCTTTTCTTTTTCCCATATTTCCGGGTTATCAAATTATGATGATAAGATAAAAAGACACTGGCCCAACAATCCGACCATCATGGATGGGCGCCTGACAATACATCTCCTGTTTTCTAAAATCGATTACATTCGCAGGTATTACCTGTTAAATTGTATGAAATGAAAAAGCGGCAAGACTATATTTCCTGGGATGCTTATTTTATGGGTGTGGCGCTTCTTTCCGCCAGGAGGAGCAAGGATCCCAATACCCAGGTGGGAGCCTGTATCGTAAATGATAAGAACAAGATTGTGGGCACAGGATACAACGGTCTGCCGGTGGGTTGCCATGATGATGAGTTCCCCTGGTCAAAAGAAGGCGAATTCCTGGAAACCAAATATCCCTATATCTGCCATGCCGAACTCAACGCCATCCTGAATAATATCGGAATGGACCTGCATGGTTGCCGGATCTATACAGCGCTGTTTCCCTGTAATGAATGTGCGAAAGCCATTATCCAGTCCGGAATAACGGAAGTGATCTATCTCTCGGATAAATACGCAGGAACCGGTCCGGCATCCGCCTCCCGTTTGATGCTTGCGAAAGCCGGGGTAAGCTGCAGAAAAGTGGTGGTTGAGATCAAAGAACTTTCGCTTTCTTACAGGGAAGAGGATGTATAGGATGGGTGATTCGGTTCCGGCACCGGATGATATCCCTTTTATTTTCCGCCATTGGCTCTGAGGTCATTGATACAGTCCTGATCCAGGGCAGGTGCGGCATTCCCAAAAGGGTTCATCAAACCGGAGGTTTCAATGGTATAATACATGAGACATTTGTTATTGCTGCAATGCCCTTTATGGGTACTGTCTTCATGGGGTGTAATCATGGAAGAACCTGTATTTACCAGCCCCAGCAAATGTCCCATTTCATGCTCAAGGGTGCCGGTTTCCACAGTAATGCGGCTCGCCTGGTTCAATCCGCCCGATCTGGACTGTATGGTTTTTTCAAATAAAACAATCGATGTATTTCTGAATGAGAGCCCGATCACATCGGGTTGTTCATAGCCGGCATCTGCCAGAAAAAGATAAACTGACAATGTATTCCCATCAGAATAAACCTGCCGGTTCCTGTCTTCATAGGAAGTAATATCAGCAGTGCTGGCGGGATCCTTTCCGAGTGAAGCTGTAGCTGTTTCTGTATAAGTAATCCCTACAGGTTTATGCAGATAGGTATTTAGAAAATTGACCAGGTTATTAATCGACTGGTCCAGCGGTTTCATACCGGGCGCATATTGGATACTCAGAGAAAGGCTGGTATAGGTGTCTGCACTAAGCAGGTCGTGGGCGGATCTTCCTACAGCTTGCTTATCGAGTGTGCCATTTGGCCCGGTAAGTATTTGCGTGGTAACTTCTTTCCGGCAGGCTGCCAGGAGTACCAGACAACTGAGTCCTGTCATCCATATTTTCATAGTCGGGTTTATTTCTTAGGAATATTTGACCAATATCTAACCCCTTAAAAACTATGCCAAAATAAAAAAGACATTGAAAGAGAACGGATTGTATAGTTTGTCTTAGATTTCCGTTGTAAACATGGGCGCATAAGTACCTGCATGTGTATATTAGGTAATGCCTTTACATTTTTTGAATTATGAAAAAGATGCTTGTCTTTGTCTGGTTTCTGATCGGTTCCCATCTGGGATATGCCCAAAAGGAAAATACCTGGAACGGCAAAACCTGTGCAGTGGTTCTCACTTATGATGATGCGATTGATATTGATCTGGATCATGTAGTACCAGCACTGGATTCGGCAGGACTAAAGGGAACGTTTTACCTGATCGGCTCTTCTCCGGTTGTAACCAGGCGGATAGATGAATGGCGGAAAGTGGCGGCAGAAGGATATGAGTTGGGGAACCATACTCTGTTTCATCCTTGTGATGGAACCAAACCCGGCAGAAGTTTTGTGAATGCGGAAACCGATCTGAGTAAATATACCGTTCACCGCGCCGTTGCGGAGATCCGGCAAAACAATGTGCTGCTCAATGCGATCGATGGTAAAAAAGAGCGCACTTTCGCATATCCCTGTGCAGACCTTACCATCAATGGCGTTCCCTTTTATCCCGAACTGCGTAATGAATTTGTGGCAGCAAGAGGTGTTCACGGAAACCTGGATTCCATCAACAAAGTTAACCTGGATGACATGGATTGCTATTCCATGAATAATCAAACCGGCGAATATATGATCAGCCTGGTGAAAAAAGCCATGGAAACCCATACCTTATTGGTCTTTCTATTCCATGGAGTAGGGGGTGGCCATGCTATAAATGTGTCATTGGGTGAACATAGCAAGCTGATTCATTTTCTGCAGGAGCACAAAAAAGAGATCTGGGTGGCACCCATGGTGACTGTGGCTGCCTATGTCAGAGAAAATCAAACCCAACGATAGTCAAAATTTTGTAACAGTTTTTTACCTGCTGAAAGAAAACAAATCCTTACCTGAATGCTACCACTATTTTCTTATATGGAATGGTTCCTGATCCTCATTGCAGCATTCATTATCGGGATGAGCAAAGCGGGATTAAAGGGGGTGGATATGCTGAGTGTCACCCTGATGGCATTTGTGTTTGGCGGCAAAACATCCACCGGCATCGTGCTGCCCCTTTTATGTGTTGCGGATATAGCCGCTGTTGCCTACTATCATCGCCATGCCGAGTGGAAGCATTTTTGGAAACTGATACCCTGGATGGTGTTAGGCATCCTTTCAGGCGTGTATCTGGGAAAAGATATGAATGAAGTGCTGTTCCGGAAAATCATGGCGCTGATCATCCTGGTAACCATCATCATTGTTTTGTGGATGGAATACAGAAAAGTGAAGTCCATACCCCAAAACCCCCTCTTTGTGGTGGGTACCGGACTCACCGCGGGATTCACCACCATGATCGGTAACCTGGCGGGCGCATTTGCCAATCTTTATTTCCTGGCAATGCAGATGCCTAAAAATAATTTTATCGGAACGGCTGCCTGGATCTTTTTATGCATCAATCTTTTCAAACTGCCTTTCCAGGTTTTTTACTGGAAAAATATTCAATGGCAGAGTATACAGACCGATATCTTTTTATTACCGGCGCTGGCCCTGGGTTTCTGGGCAGGGATACGAATCGTACACCGGATCAGGGACGATAATTACCGGAAATTCGTGATACTCATGACACTGATCGGATCTGTGATCCTGCTCTTCAAAAAATAAGATAACCGGAAGAATCCGGGGATTGAATGGACTATTTGAAAATGAGTGTTATGATGTAATAAAATAAACCGGCCATAAGGGCTGATACCGGAATGGTGAGAATCCAGGCCCAGACCAGGTTGATGGTTACACCCCATCTCACGGCACTCAGCCGCTTGGTGGCACCTACACCGATGATTGAACCGGTGATGGTATGGGTGGTACTGACGGGTATGCCAAAAAAGATGGTAAGAAAAATAGTAACCGCACCGGCACTCTCTGCACAAAAACCTTCCAGGGGAGTTACCTTGGTAATTTTTGACCCCATGGTTTTTACAATACGCCAACCTCCGGACATGGTTCCAAACGCAATGGCCGTATAACAGGCGATCGGTAACCATTCCGGCATGG
>JAGWTX010000139.1 GCA_028875955.1 Bacteroidota bacterium
CTATTACCTGCCGGATTGAAAGGGGTGGCTTTCGCAGCCCTGACCGCAGCCATTGTGGCTTCTTTAGCGGGTAAAGCGAATAGTATCTCAACTATTTTTTCGCTGGACATCTATGTAAAATATTTTGACAAAAAAGCATCTGACCGGAAACTCGTCCGGGTAGGCAGATGGGCGGTGGTTATTGCCATGCTGGTTGCCGCTCTGGTAACTCCCGCACTTCGTTCGCTCGACCAGGCTTATCAGTTTATCCAGGAATATGTGGGTTTTATCTCTCCGGGGGTTTTGGCGATTTTCCTGTTAGGGTTTTTCTGGAAACCGACAACTGCTGCCGCCGCAATGGCAGGAGCCTTACTCACCATACCCTTATCTGCCATTCTCAAATTCCTTCCCACCTGGACAAATGGATTCTTTCCTGATTTCCCATTTCTGGACAGGATGAGCATTGTATTTGTATTCATCGTGATCACCATGTTGATCATGAGTAAGATCAAACCGAGAGAAACCGGTGATACCCATGAGATCGAAGTCGATACCCGTATGTTCAGGGTTTCGCCCGGTTTTATCATCGGCTCCCTGATTATCTGCGGGATCCTGGTGGCGTTGTATACCGTGTTTTGGTAAGACTTCCCGCTCAACGGGTGCCAACAGCTTATTCAACTTATTTGTATATGGGTTGCCGTTTTTTACTTAATCGGTTAAGTAAGTTTTTTCGGCTGTTAACCACAGATTTACTTAAACGGTTAAGTAAAAAAATATGTCCAAAAGAGCGGATATGCGTTCAAAAAACTTCATTTTAGTATCGTAATTTATTTTACATATAACCAATCGATTGACATGCCACAAAAAGATCCTTCTCTAACGGATATTGTAAATGACCCCCTTAGTAATCTTGACGAGTGGGAGAAAGACGTCTTAAGCCGCTATCCGGATCCTGCTTCTATCGCACAGAACAAAACCACCGGGGAATTCAGAAATTACGTAGAACCGCCCCGGGATACGGTTAAGGAGTTTTATCGTTTGAACCATACCTATCAGTCCTATGATTTTGTGCAAAAAAAGAAAAAGGAGTTCCTGCAATTCAATAAAAGGGAAATGCCTATCTGGAATGCCTTTGATTTCCTGAACGAACTGGTGGATGACTCCGACCCTGATACGGATCTTGACCAGATGCAGCATCTGCTCCAGACATCCGAAGCCATCCGGAATGATGGTCATCCTGATTGGATGGTGCTGGTTGGCCTGATTCACGATATGGGTAAAGTGCTGTGTTTGTTTGGTGAACCGCAATGGGCCGTAGTAGGGGATACCTTTCCGGTTGGATGCGCCTTCTCGGATAAAATTGTGTATCCCGAATTTTTTACCGCCAACCCCGATTTTGATAACACTGCCTACAATACAAAATATGGTATCTATGAACCCAACTGCGGATTGCGGAATGTTCAGCTATCCTGGGGTCATGATGAATATGTCTACCATATGATGAAAGACTTTATACCGGAAGAAGGTTTATATATGCTTCGTTTTCATTCATTTTATGCGCAGCACAGGGAAAACGCCTATGAACATTTAATGGATGGACATGACAGGGAAATGTTTAAATGGGTTAAGCTGTTTAATCCATATGATCTGTATTCAAAAAACCCAAATCAGAAAAGCTGGGAAGAACTGAAACCGTATTACCAGGAACTGGTAGCAAAGTATCTGCCGGTTACCCTTAAGTTTTAAGTTTCTAACATTTGATTTTTTTTAGTTGAAAAAGCTAAGGGGGACTTGTGTGTCTTACCGAAAGGGATCGGTATATAAATATGTCACTAACGAAAAACAAATAATATGCAACCATTACACGTAACAATGCGTACCCGGAGCTGGTCCTTGTTATTGTTTTTGCTTTGTTTTCTGCCGGTTCAATTTCTGCTGGCGCAAACACAAACTACAGTAAAAGGTACCGTAACTGGTACAGGAGGAAAACCACTTGCCGGAATCAGTATCAATGTGAAGGGAACCAATCGTTCTGCCATAAGCACCGACGACGGCTCTTTTACCATCAATGCCAAAAAGGGCGATAAACTGGTTTTCGCAGGTATATCCGTTGAAACCAAGGAAATAACGGTAACAGGTGAAAGTTTCTATGCGGTTTCTTTAACCGAAACCACCGCCGTGTTGAATGATGTGGTTGTTGTGGGATATGGTAAACAGACCCGTAGAAACCTGACAAGTGCGGTATCTACCATCAAACCGGAAGACCTTAACAAAGGAGCCATCAGCGATATCGGTCAACTGTTACAGGGTAAAGTGCCCGGTTTGAATATTTCTGCCAGCGGAGATCCCAATCGTCCCGCAGCGGTGATTCTCAGAGGTGCTTCCACCGTGAATAGTCCGGGTGGCCCTTTTTATGTGATTGACGGGGTGCCCGGCGCTGATATCTCGATCATCGCTCCGGATGATATTGCTTCCATCGATGTTTTAAAAGATGCTTCTGCCACTGCGATCTATGGTAACCGTGCTGCCAGCGGAGTGATCATGGTAACGACCAAAAGAGGGAAAAAGGGACAGAGCCAGGTTTCCTACAGCGGTTATGCGGGGTTTGAATCCGTAAGCAGTAAACTGAAACTGATGGATGCACCTCAGTTGAATTCCTATCTGAGTGCAAACGGGCTTTCCTTTTCGCCCAGTGATGATCTGGGTGCCAATACCGATTGGCAGAAAGCCATTGAACGTTCTTCAGCGGTTTCCCAGAACCACAATATATCCTTTAGCGGGGGTGGCGAGCACAGCACGTATAGTGCCAGCGTGAACTACCTGGATAAACAGGGAATCCTGATCGGTAGTGAATTGAAAAGGGTGATTGCCCGTTTATCCATCGAACAATATGCATTTAATGACAAAGTGAAATTCGGTCTGAATGTATCCAATTCAAATTCCAATGCGGTGAATGTGCCTTTGCAGAACATCGTACTCATCCAGATGACGAAACACCTTCCGGTGTCACCTGTGTATAATGCAGATGGAAGCTTTTTTGAAAACTTCAATACCACCGGTTATTTCAATCCGCTTGCAATGATGAGTCATGCGCAGGATAAAACAAAATACAATGGGATTGTGGGTAGCTTTACCACCGAGGTAAAACTGCCACTGGGATTAACCTATAATGTAAATCTGGCTTATCAGCAGCTGAACTCATTGCATGGTGAGTTTTATGACAGTTATTATTCCAATTATCCCACATCCAATTTCTACAACAACCCCGATCCGGGACTGGGAATCTCCCATACCCTGATAGGAAGCTTATTCGGAACCAACGGTTCTGCCTTGAGAAACACCTATCAGACAACCAACAAAACATTAGAGACCTTCCTGACCTGGAACAAAAGGTTTGGCGATCACAACCTCAACGCAGTTGTGGGATACTCCTGGCAGGGAAATGTGATTGGCGACGGGTTTCAAACCTCCAGCACCAATTTTCCCGCAGACAATATCGGATATAATAACCTGAGTCTGGGTGTGCCTTATGCGATCCCTTCCTATCGGGTGAATTTTGGAAATGACCTGGTTTATCAGGAAACAAGATTCATATCTGATTTTGCAAGATTGAACTATAACTACAAGGACAAATACCTGGTTCAAGGTTCATTACGCCGTGATGGTAGTTCGGTATTCGGAACCAATAACCAGTGGGGTTATTTCCCGTCTGTGGGTGCAGCCTGGAGGATCAATCAGGAAAACTTTATGAAAAACCAGACATTCTTCAGTGACCTGAAATTCAGAGCCAGCTATGGAGTAACCGGTAACTCATCAGGTTTTGGTGCCTATACGGCAAAACTGATCTATGGAAGTACAGGAACCTATTATTCCAATGGCGCCCAGGTAGGTGCCTATGGTCCGGTTCAGGGTGCTAACCCTGATTTGAAATGGGAAAAAACCGCTACCACCAATATCGGTCTGGATTTCACAGTCTTCAAGGGAAAATTAAGTGGAACCATCGACTGGTATAACAAAAACACCACGGGTATGATCTTTAATTATGCAGTGAGTCCCGCATTGGTGCCCGGTGGAAGGATCTGGGCAAATGGCGGAAGTATCAACAATAAAGGGATAGAGCTGAGTCTGACTGCAACACCGGTGAGCAATGCTTTGTTCAGCTGGACTTCCACATTGAACCTGGCACATAACGTAAATAAGATCACCAGTTTGCTGAACCCTATCACAGGAACTCAGGACTCCATCGGTTATTCTGATCCGGAAGGAAAGGGGCAAACCAATAGTACCCTTCAGCTGCTAAAATCCGGTGTTCCATTGGGCCAGTTCTTTACCCTTCAGTATGCGGGTAAGGATGCCAATGGTAATTCCCAGTTCGTAGCTGCCAATGGCAGTCTTACCACTGCACCGATCATAGGGAAAGACTATCACCTCGCGGGCAGTGCACAGCCCAAATTATTACTGGGATGGTCCAATACATTCCGGTATAAAAGCTTTGATCTGAATGTATTTTTCAGGGGTGTATTCGGTAATAAAATTTTTGATGCAACCAGGGCCGATCTGTTTAATGTATCATCAGCCACCACCAATAATATCCTGGCGGATGCAGCAGGCGAAAAATCATCCGATGCAAAAGCGGGTTATTATTCAGACAGGTTTATCGAAGACGGATCTTATGTTCGTCTGGATAACGCCACGCTTGGATATACTGTAAAGACAACAACACAGTATATCAAATCCTTACGCTTCTATGTATCAGCTAACAATCTGTTTGTGATTACCAAGTACAAGGGTATTGACCCAGAGATCAACCAGGGTGGTATTTCTCCGGGCGTAGACTATAACAATTTCTATCCTAAAACCCGTACCATTTTAGTTGGGGTGAATGTTACCTTCTAAATGAAACACTCAAAAAAAATGACAATGAAACAGATAAAAAAATTTACAGGCTTCCTGATACTGCTGGCAGGAGTGTTTTCTGCCTGTCATAAGGTGGAAGTGCCCATTACTTCCGAACTTACACCGGATACCTATCCGCAAACCGCTTCTCAGTTCAATTCAGTGACCGGTCCGGTATACACAGCTATCCGTTCAAGCTATTCAGTGGATTATTTCTTCATCCAAACCTTATCAAGTGATGAAGCCATATTACCAGCCTTTGGCGGTAACTGGTATGACGGGGACAAATATGAAGAACTGCACAAACACAAATGGACCAAAGACAATGCCTGGGTAAATTCTGTATGGAACTATCTTACCAATATCATTGGTACCACCAACCAGACCCTGTATACATTGAAACTGGCACCGGCCAGTCCTGCCAAACAGACAACCCTGGCAGAACTAAAAGTGGTCAGGGCAATGACGTATTTCATGATGATGGACCTGTACGGTAATGTGCCAATCGATACTGCCTATGGAAGTACCGAGTTGCATGCAAATACCCCTAGGGCGCAGGTGTTTAATTTTATTGAGAGCGAAGTGAAAGCAGCCATACCTGATCTGAATACGACTTCGGGACAGGCGCAGTATGGCCGTCCGAACCTCTATACTGCCTATGCATTACTCGCTAAAATGTACCTGAATGCTGCGGTATATACGGGTACTGCCAGATACAATGACTGTATCGCTGCCTGTGATAATGTAATCAATGCAGGGGGTGGTTCCTTGTATAGCCTGGAGCCAAGAAATACCTACCTGCAGATGTTTTATCCCACCAATGGACCCAATAACAAGGAATTTATCTTTGCCATTCCCTATGATGCATCCACGTCAAACGGATATATGTTTCATGCACGGTATGACCTGAACAGAAACCTGGGAATCCGTTATAAATATTCCGGTTCCACCAATGGTTCTATTACCAATCCGGTGATGAATCAAAGCTATCCGGGTTCCGGGTTGCTGAATTCAAAACCCAGCGGACCGGAAAGCGTGTTGCCTGAATACTATGCCAATTTTAACGATCCCAATGATATCCGTAACGGACAATGGCTGGGTGGAAAACAATACTGGCCCGACGGGTCTCCGCTCATGGTAGTAACCACCAATAAAGGATATGATGCTTCCTATTCAGGATCTGCTCCTACGGCAGCCTATTTATATCAGCTGGATCTTACACCCGGCATGCAGTTCCGTTCATCCGCAACAGGAGCCAATCCGGCATTGTTTGATTTTGGGAATGATGAAATTGCCTGGAACATGGGTTACCGGAACATAAAATTCTATCCTGATTACACCAATACAGTAAGCAGGAACCAGAACAATGATGTTCCCATTTTCCGTTTCTCAGACATCATCCTGATGAAAGCGGAAGCTATCCTGCGTGGGGGTACACCCACACTGGGGCAAACAGCGCTTTCTCTGGTTAACCAGTTAAGGGCCAACCGAACAACTTCCCCTGCCTTAACCAGCGTAAGCCTGAATGATATCTATACGGAAAGATGCAGGGAATTTTCATGGGAAGCCTGGCATAGAAATGACATGATCCGATTTGGAAAATTTGAAGATGCCTACGGTTTCAAAACAGATGCAGATGTCAATAAAAGGATATTCCCCATTCCAACCGTAGCCTTGTCAACCAATTCAAAACTGGTTCAAAATCC
>JAGWTX010000140.1 GCA_028875955.1 Bacteroidota bacterium
CTCGTTACGGGTTGTAACAAGGGTATTGGTAAGGCCATGGCCATCGGTCTGGCGGAAGCCGGGGCGGATATCATTGGTGTATCCGGTTCACTCGAATTATCCGGTAGTGATATTGAAAAAAAAGTGACCGCATTGGGCAGGAAATTCAAAGCCTATGCCGCCAATCTTTCTGACCGGGAGGCTTTGTATGTTTTTATCAAACAGTTGCAGGCGGAAAATCCTGTCATAGATATCCTAGTCAATAATGCCGGAACCATTATGCGCAAACCCGCGGCTGAACATCCGGATGAATACTGGGATACGGTCTTATCACTCAATCTCGATGCTCCCTTTATCCTGGCCAGGGAGATCGGTAAAAAAATGATCGAAAGGGGTAGCGGTAAAATTATTTTCACCTGTTCGCTCCTGAGTTTTCAGGGTGGCATCAACGTGCCGGGTTATGCCGCCAGTAAAGGAGCCCTGAGTAGCCTGGTAAAAGCATTGGCCAATGAATGGGCATCCAAGGGTGTGAATGTAAATGGCATCGCACCCGGTTATATCGCAACCGATAATACAGAAGCTTTGCGAAATGATCCGGAGAGAAGTGCTTCCATCCTGTCGAGAATACCGGCAGGGCGATGGGGTGAGCCCGGGGATTTCAAAGGCCCGGTTGTGTTTCTGGCATCAGAAGCCGCAGCTTATGTAAATGGAACTATATTAGTGGTGGATGGAGGATGGATGGGGAGATAGAGTCTTTGGCGCATTGGTCTCCCGCTATTCGCGGGATCTTCGCTTCGCTACGATTTGGTCTTTGGTTGTTGTTTGACTTATTTACTTTTACTTTCAACTATTCACATATAACAACCACAGACCACAAACTATTATTACCCACTTCGATTCAAAAAATTGCCCTATGGAAATAAGATTTCAATCCAGTCCGAAAGAAGTAAAAGGAATGTGTACGGAAGAACTGCGTGCCAATTTCCTGGTTCAGCAGTTGATGAAACCTGATGAACTTTCCCTGGTGTATTCGCATTACGACCGTGTTATCATCGGGGGTGTGAAACCCTTGCAGCAGAAAGTACCCCTGCACAATGAACCCGAATTGCGCGCAGATTATTTTCTGGAGCGTCGGGAACTGGGTATCATCAATGTGGCCGGCAAGGGTACAGTGGAAGCGGATGGCGTAGTGTATGAACTGGATAAGCTGGATGCTCTGTATCTGGGCAAAGGAACAAAATCTGTTCAATTCAGCAGTGTTTCTGAAAAAGAACCCGCCTGTTTCTTTTTGATGTCCACTACGGCACATCATACCTATCCCAATAAAAAAATGACCAAAGACGAAGCTTCACCAGTGAACCTGGGTGAAACAGCCACAGCCAACAAACGTACCATCTACAAATACATCCATGCCGATGGCATACAGAGTTGTCAACTGGTGATGGGATTAACTGTTCTGGCAGAGGGCAGTGTGTGGAATTCGGTCCCGCCCCATACCCATACCCGCAGGATGGAAGTGTATTTTTATTTTGACGTACCCGGGCAGCACCGTTTATTTCACCTGATGGGTGAACCCACTGAAACCCGTCATATCGTTACCGCCAATCACGAAGCCGTGATCTCCCCGCCCTGGTCTGTTCACTGCGGACCCGGTACCACCAACTATGGTTTTATCTGGGCCATGGCAGGTGAGAACTATACTTTTACGGATATGGATCCGGTGGCGATAGCTGATATGCGTTAATCCCAAACCATAGCCGATGCCTACTGTTTTCTGTATGGGTGAACTCCTGTTAAGATTATCACCTGCTCCTAAAGATGGCAGGTCGGCTAAACATCCCATGCTATTATACTTAGGTGGTGCAGAAGCCAATGTGGCTACGGCATTGGCAGGCTGGAAGATCCCCGTTACCTATTGCACGGTATTGCCGGATAATTTTATGTCGCACTATGTGATCCAATACCTGCAGGAAAAAAACATCAACACGACCCCGGTAATTTTCTCAGGAAACCGGATCGGCTTGTATTTTCTGGAAACCGGTGCCGATATCAAGGGTGGCGTTGTTTATGACAGGGACCGTTCTTCCTTCTCAGAACTGCAAACCGGTATGATCGATTGGGACAAAGCATTGGAAGGCGCAGACTGGTTTCATTTTACAGCCATCAGTCCGGCTATCAATAAAAATCTCGCATTGGTTTGTCAGGAAGCACTGGAAGCAGCAACCAGAAAACAAATGACCATATCAGTTGACCTCAATTATCGATCCAAACTTTGGAAATATACCGATGATCCGGTTGCGGTCATGTCTGAACTGGTACCCTATTGCGACGTGATCATGGGTAATATCTGGAGTGCGCATACCTTATTGGGTATTCCGGTTGATGAACAGATCCATGACAAAAAAAGTAAGCAGGCATATATAGATCACGCTACTGCTACGGCTAAAGAGATCATGAAACGGTTTCCCCGGTGTAAAACGGTAGCCAATACTTTTCGGTTCGACAGCCATGACGAACATATCCTTTATTACACCACTATGCAGCACCAGGATCATACCTATGTGTCGCAGGAAATGACCTGTGCGGGTGTTGTTGACAGATCGGGTAGTGGGGATTGTTTTATGGCAGGGTTGATTTATGGTTTTTTGAATCACCCCGATCAGCCGGAAGAGATTCTCAATTATGCAACCGCAGCCGCTTTTGGAAAATTACAGGAGCATGGAGACGCTACCGACCAGGATGTACTGACGGTAAGGGAAGAATACCTATAAGATGCGAAACATACTCTTTTTAGGAAAATAAAAACCATCTGCTAACGAGTAACAGATGGTTATATACTGATAACAATAAACTGCCTAAATCTTCACCTTGATCACCAGCTTCTTGATCATCCCTTCCCCGATCATCGGTGCATGCACATCTTCCGGATAAAAAATGGCAAACTGGTTATCGGTCATGCCGAAAAACATATCCGGCGCATCATTATAGAACATAACATCTTTTTCAGCATTGTAGTCGCCCTTGGGTGACACACAGTTGCCTCTTGGCTTCCAGCCAATGGTTTCCTTACCGCGGATACAAACCTGGATATCAATATGCGCATTGTGGCATTCAAATTTTGCAGTGCTTTCTTCTGCTTTCACGCCGTTTTTATCCGATACAATACCACGCAGCAGATCCCCGTCTATGTCAAATTTCCCCACTTCGAGGGTAGCCAGGTCAACCGATTGGATATAGGCAAAAGCCTTTGCAAAAAGCGGATGCAGGGTAGTATACTTCGCTGCGGATGACAAACTATCTAAAATCATACAATTTCATTTTCAAATTTTCAAATACCGGATTTCCCGTAGCCTATCGCTGAACACGTCCGCTGCCATCACCCTTCATCAACTCTTTCACTTCATTCAGGGTAGCGTGGTTCAGATCACCCGGAATGGTATGTTTGATGGCGGAAGCCGCTACACCAAACTCTGCCGCTTCTTTCATCGGCATTTCCGTAACCAGGCCATAGATAAATCCGCTGGCAAAGGAATCACCACTGCCTACCCGGTCAACGATCCTTACTTCATACTGGCGGGTATGGTAAAACTCTGTCCCGTCATAAACCAGGGCGCTCCAGCCATTATCAGAAGCACTATGGCTTTCGCGTAATGTGGAGGCAATGTATTTGAAACCGAATTTCTCCTTCATCTGTTTGAACACGCTTTTGTATCCGTCCAGGTTCAATTCACCCTTGGTAACATCGGTACCTTCGGCTTTGAAACCCAAAGTGGTATCGGCATCTTCTTCATTTCCGATACATACATCCACATACTGGCAGAGACGGGTCATCACTTCCCTTGCCTTTTCCTTGCTCCATAATTTTTTACGGTAGTTCAGATCGATACTGGTGGTTATCCCTTTGGCTCTGGCGGCTTTTAAGGCGGCTTCGGTTAATGCAGCGGCTTTATCACTTAAAGCAGGGGTGATGCCGGTTGTATGAAACCAGCTGGCACCTTCCAGTATCTTATCAAAATCGAATTCACTGATCTCCATTTCTGCAACCGAAGCGCCAGCCCGGTCATAGATCACCTGGGAAGCACGCATCGAAGCGCCAGTTTCCAGGAAATAGATCCCCAGTCTTTTACCCCCGCGGGCGATAAACTGCGTATCCACGCCATATCTGCGGATATGATTGATGGCAGCCTGACCCAGTGCATTATCCGGTACTTTGGTTACAAATGTGCCATTCAATCCGTAATTGGATAAGGCAACCGCTACATTGGCTTCGCCACCACCATAGGTTACGTCGAAACTGTCACTTTGCACAAACCTTTCATAGCCGGGTGTGGAAAGGCGCATCATAATTTCTCCGAGGGTAACTACTTTTTTTGGCATGATCAATCGATTTTTTTTAAATAATGGGATGGTTGTGCGCTTATATTAATTATCTTGATAGCGCGAATGCGAAGTTGTTTAATAATCTGAAGCAAGTAAAGAAAACGGTCAGTTTTTCGCTTATAAAAATACGCAAACGTTTGCGTAATTAAAATGACTGTCTTTTACTCATTTCAGATAACATTGCGAGACGAAAATAAAGCCATATGGAAAAGAAGGACACCATTCTTGGGTTGATACCACAACAAGGCATCCTGCCTTTGTATTTTTATAAAGATACCACTGTAAGTATTGAAGTATTAAAAGCCCTCTATGCGGCCGGCATCCGTGCGGTAGAGTATACCAACCGCGGTGAAGCCGCCCTCCAGAACTTTAAGGAAATGCGTAAGGTTTGTGATACGGAACTGAAAGGCATGTATCTCGGCATCGGCACCATCAAAAATGGTGAAATGGCGCAGACATTTATCGATGCCGGTACGGATTATATCATTTGTCCCGGTCTGATCGAATCTGTTGCGGCTGTTGCCGATCGAAATCAGATGTTATGGGTGCCGGGCTGTATGACACCCACCGAAATTATCCGTGCGGAAACCCTGGGAGCAAAAATGATCAAACTGTTTCCGGGTAATATCCTGGGTCCGGGTTTTATGTCGGCCATCAAGGAATTGTTCCCGAATCTGCTGTTCATGCCAACCGGCGGTGTGGAACTGGATAAAGACAATATTGCCGGCTGGCTCAAAGCCGGTTGTTGTGCCGTGGGCATGGGCAGCAAACTCATCACCAAACAACTGCTGGAAGCAAAAGATTATGCCGCCATTACCAACGGCACGGAAGCCGCTTTAGCTATCATCAAGTCCCTTAAATCATAAACATGACAAAAGAAAAAGTAGGTAGTTACAGATGGGTGGTAGTGGCATTGTTGTTTTTTGCCACAACGATCAACTATATTGACCGGCAGGTGATTGGTCTGTTAAAACCAACACTCACCGCGGAATTCGGTTGGGACAATACCACTTTCGGGTATATCAATGGTTTTTTTCAGTTGTTTTATGCATTGGGACTTTTGGCTTTCGGTCGCATCATTGATAAGATCGGTACCAAACTGGGCTATACCATTTCCATAATCGTATGGAGTGTGGCTGCCATGGCACATGCACTGGTGAAAACAACCCTGGGTTTTGCCATTGCCAGATCCAGTCTGGGTTTGGGTGAGTCTGGTAACTTTCCCGCCGCAATCAAAGCCGTTGCAGAATGGTTCCCCAAAAAAGAAAGGGCGCTGGCAACCGGCATCTTTAACTCCGGTGCCAATATCGGAGCTGTAGTTGCCCCCATCATGGTACCGGCAATCCTGGGTGCCTATGGGTGGAAGGAAGCCTTCCTGATCACCGGTGCCCTGGGTTTTATCTGGCTGATCTTTTGGATCATTGTTTATGAGATCCCTTCCCGGAAAAAAGGGTTGAGCAAACCTGAGTTTGATTATATCCATAGTGATGATGAAGAAGTGGCGGATACCAAAGCCAAACCCATTCCCTGGCTGCAACTCCTGACCATCCGTCAAACCTGGGCTTTCTTCATGGGTAAATTCCTCACAGATCCCATCTGGTGGTTCTTCCTCTTCTGGTTACCGGGTTATTTCAGCGATACCTATAACCTGGATATGACCAAACCCGGCTGGCCACTGGTGATCGTATATTCTGCCACAACGGTAGGTAGTATCGGTGGAGGTTATCTTTCCTCCTTCCTCATCAAAAAAGGCTGGTCCATACCCAAAGCGAGGAAAATGTCCATGTTGTTTTTCGCCTTCTGTGTG
Organism: Bacteroidota bacterium; assembly: GCA_028875955.1. Classification (GTDB taxonomy): domain Bacteria; phylum Bacteroidota; class Bacteroidia; order Chitinophagales; family Chitinophagaceae; genus Sediminibacterium. The sequence continues at coordinate 6,167 of JAGWTX010000140.1, forward strand.
GTTCCCATTATGACGATCCGGTATTTTAATAGCGAATGGGCCATCATCGGTTTGATCAGTCTTGCAGCCGCTGCCCACCAGGCCTGGAGTGCGAATATCTTCACCACGGCATCCGATATGTTTCCCAAAAGGGCTATCAGTTCAGTGGTCGGTATCGGTGGTATGGCCGGAAGTATCGGCGGCGTTTTGTTTCAACCCCTGGTGGGTATGATCCTGGATTATTTCGAAAAACAGGGTAGCAAAACGGTGGGTTACAATATTATTTTCCTGATCTGTGGTTTGGCTTATCTGGTTGCCTGGCTGGTCATGCATTTCCTGATTGGCAAAAGAACCAAAGTAGAATTATAGTTCAGCATCGTATCAAACAAACCTGCCTTTGTGTATGTCCGGGATAA
>JAGWTX010000141.1 GCA_028875955.1 Bacteroidota bacterium
ACTGCCGAATATCTTCCCGACTGGAACAAACTGGATAAGATCGGTCATCATACCCTCACCCGTTTGTTTTTTATGGTGGGTTATACAAGTTTCTATGTGGCCTTCGCGCCTTCCTATATCTGGTTTCTGTTATTGCCCATCCATTTCCTGATGGGGCCCATACAGGGAGCGATCGTCAACTGGTGTGGCCATAAATATGGCTACAGCAATTATGACAATGGCGATCAATCCAAAAATACGTCTCCCTGGGGCATCCTGCTGATGGGTGAACTATTCCAGAACAACCATCACTTTGCCAAGAACGATGCCAATTTTGCCAAGAAATGGTATGAGTTTGATTTGACCTATTGCATCATGCTGGGTCTGCATTCGCTGCGGATCATTGAGCTGGTCGACAAAAAACGAAAAGTGATTCCCGTTCCCGTTTACAACAGCTGAGTTTTGTTTACCGGCGCATACCCCAAGGTTCTGTAATTTTACAGTCACTCAGTTTTTTGCATGATCCACACTACCAAGGGCATTGTATTGCGTACGGTTAAATATGGTGATACCAGTATCATCACCACCGTCTATACCGAATTATTCGGGATACAGAGCTATATCGTAAAGGGTGTGCGGCAAAGTAGTAAGACCTCTGCCGGCAAGGCAGGTTTTTTTCAGCCCGCCGCCCTGCTGGATATGGAAGTGTACCACAACGAACAAAAGCAATTGCAATTCATAAAAGAGTATCAGTGGAGTTATCTGTATGAGCGGGTAATGTTTGATGTGGTAAGAAATACGGTGGCCATGTTTGTGATCGAGCTGGCGCAGCACAGCCTCAAAGAACCCGAAGCCAACCCGGAAATGTTTTACCTGATCGAAGATTCGCTGAAACAACTGGACAGGGGCAATGATACGCTCTGTGGAAACCTGCCCTTGTATTTTACCTTGCAGCTTGCTGCCCAGCTGGGTTTTCAGATCCAGGGAAAATACGGAAAGGAAACACCGGTACTCGATCTGCAGGAAGGACAATTCACCCGCGACATCCCCGTACATCCCTATTACCTGGAAGATGAGCTGGCTTCCCTCACATCCGATTTATCCAACCTGACTTTTTACAACGACCTCGAAACCCTCTCCCTCAACCGGGCCAAACGAAAAGCCCTTCTCCAGTCCTACCAAACCTTTCTCTCCCTCCACATTGCCGACTTCGGTGAGATGCGGAGTTTTGCGATTTTGCAGGAAATACTGGCTTAACAGCCTTTTGGTTTGGCGTTTGGGGTTTGGCGTTGTTATTGGTTGATGGGTTGTTTGTAGATTGAAGACTGTCGATGCGTAGACGTTTAAAAAGTTTAGCCTATAAAAGTCGAATATTTTCCTGTGTAATTGCTAACCCCAAACCCCAAACGCCAAACCCCAAACTTCCCCTATCTGCACAAAATATCACAGTACTCTAACAACCTTAGCATAATCTGTGCTACTCTCCAATCCTAAGATATTTATTACCCCCGGCGTTTTCCCTGCCTCAAAACTCCCTAAGCTCCCATCCATCTGCAGGGCCTGTGCGCCGTTGAGGGTGGCCCAGGTGAGGAGTTCGGGGATGGGGAGATGGGGGAAATGTTTCAGGAGGGTTTTGATTTCATCCAGTATGCTCAGGCTGTGGTTGCTGGCGAGGCTATCGGTGCCGAGTACGATTCTGGCATCCTGTTGCCTGAGCAGTTCAACCGGGGGCAGTCGTTGTTCAATGTACTGGTTGGCATTGATGCAGAGACACCAGTTGATATGGTCTGAAACCGATGCCGCATATTGAATATCCGCTTCCTGCGTAAATGTATTGTGTACGAGCAGGATCTGGGCAGCTTCTTTCATGTTTGCCAAATAGGATTGCAGACTGCTTTTCCCGGTGGGTTGAAAAAAGGAGGTATCCATCTGCATCATCTGGTACATCCGCATAAAATCGCCTTCCTTGTTTTTGAAAAGACTGTCTTCAAATGCCGTTTCCTGGTTATGGATGGTGACGGTTTGCCGATTGAAAAAAGGTTGGATCAGTTTCCAGAGATTGTCTGATACGGAATAAGGTGCGTGAGGGGAGAGGGAGGTTTGGGGTTTGGGGTTGGGGGTTTGGGGTTGGGTTAGTTGTTGGAAGGCCTGATAGTATTCGTAGGATGTATCAAAACGGCTTTGGGCTGCGGGAGGGAGAAAGCCGGTTACTTCCACAAAATTATAATAGGCCATCCGGCCTTTTTGCTTTTGGGGAACTGTCAGGGTATTGTTACAGATATCGCCAACGGCCACGATGCCATGGGTTAGCATATCGGTTTCCGCACGATCGATGGCATCCAGGATGGCTTCTTCGGGAAAATGGCGGTCTTTCACCACCGAAAAAACAAAATCCACCAGACCGGTTTTTTCGGGAATCCGGTCCTGCATATGGCTCAGTTCAAGATGACAATGACAATTCACAAAACCGGGTGAGAGGATCCCGTCTATAGTTTGTATCCCTTCTCCCGCATCCGGTAAAGGAACAATGGCTTCAATGGTCCCGTCTTCCTGCGTAACCAGTACCTGGCTGTCATCCAGCATGGCCGAACCTGTAAATAACTGCGAAGACCGGAATTTTCGGAAACCCATGCTGCAAATATATTCAACCCCGGGGGTTTAGCCATGAATCCCGGATCTGTCCTGATCCGGCCAAATGGAACAGGAGGGGGATGCCGGAAGCCGGAAAACAGGCGGGTTTCGGATAACCCGATCCCTGAAATCCGCCAATCAGGCTGTTTTCAGGGTCCTATGAAAAATAAGTGGTAAAATTATTATTGAAAATCAATGAATTGCAAAGGTGCTCGGTAAAATACTTTCTAAATACTTGGAAAATAGTCCTGTCTGCTATTACCTTCGCCGTCCGAAAATTATCGGGAATATTAGAACCAGCGGGATAGCGCGGGTTTCATTTAAAAAGAAATATTATGAGTAAACTTCATTTCAGCACCAAGCATGCAAACGCGGCTACCGTTCAGCACAACTGGTATGTGGTTGACGGTACTAATCAAACCGTAGGACGTATTGCTTCCAAAATTGCTGCTGTTCTTCGTGGAAAGAACAAAGCCTATTACACTCCCCATGTTGATTGCGGAGACTATGTGATCGTTATCAATGCCGAGAAAGTGGTATTTACCGGCAATAAGTTCGAGCAGAAACAGTACATCAACTTCTCTGGTTATCCAGGGGGTAAGAAGGAAGAAGCTGCGGAAGACCTGATCAGACGCCGTCCAGAAGTGATCATGGAAAGAGCCGTAAAAGGCATGCTTCCCAAAAACCGCCTGGGTCGCAAGATGATCAAGAAAATGTTTGTGTATGCAGGTGCAGCACATCCACACAGTGCACAACAACCAAAGGACTTAAAATTTTAAATCATTGCTTTGCGTTAAGCAAAGTGCATCAAGCATAATACAATGGAAAAACAAAAAAATGCAGTTGGTCGCCGTAAAGAAGCTGTAACCCGCGTATTTGTCAGCAAGGGTGATGGTAAGATTACTGTGAACGACAAAGATTACAAAGCTTATTTTCCGCTCGTTTATTTACAGAACCAGGTGGAAGCTCCCCTGAAAACTGCTGATATGCTGGGCAAACTGGACATTGTGATCAATGCCCAGGGTGGTGGATTAAAAGGCCAGGCTGAAGCAGCCAAACTGGGTATTGCGCGTGCATTGCTCGAGGTGAATGCTGAATTCCGTCCTGCACTGAAAGCTGCCGGTCAACTGAAACGTGATCCACGTGGTGTTGAGCGTAAGAAATTCGGTCACAAGAAAGCACGTAGAAGCTTCCAGTTCAGTAAACGTTAATTCACCGTTTGGGGTCCCGCTATTCGCGGGATCTTCGCTTCGCTACGATTTGGGGTTTGGAGTTTGTAGTTATCCTTACAATCACAGACATCAAATCATAAACGACAGACAATTTATTCAAATCATCACAATCATAAATAAGATGGAAAATAGCACTTCATTACAACAACAACTGCTGGAGGCCGGAGTACACTTTGGTCACCTGAAAAAGAAGTGGAATCCAAAAATGTTGCCTTACATTTTTGCAGAGAAGAAAGGTATCCACATCATTGACCTGAACAAGACCGTTGATCATCTGCAGGAAACCGCAGCTGCCATCAAGCAAATCGCGAAAAGCGGTAAGAAGATCATGTTTGTGGCTACCAAAAAACAAGCTAAGGAAATCGTTAGCGAATGCGCCAAGCGTGTAAACATGCCTTATGCAACCGAACGTTGGCTGGGTGGTATGCTGACCAATTTCAATACCGTTCGTAAGAGCGTTAAAAAAATGCAGAGCATCGAAAAAATGCTGGCAGACGGAAGTGCAGAGAGCCTGACCAAAAAAGAGCGTCTGACCTTATCACGTGATAAAGAGAAGATGGAAAAAGTATTGGGTGGTATCGCCCAGCTGGGTCGTTTACCCGCCGCTTTATTCCTGGTGGATATCGGACATGAGCACATCGCCTTATCAGAAGCCAAGCGTTTGGGCATCACCACTTTTGGTATGGTAGATACCAACTGTGACCCAAACAAAGTTGATTTCGCGATTCCCGCGAATGATGATGCAACCAAATCCATTGCCATCATTACCAATTATATCGTTGCTGCCATTGCTGAAGGTCTGGCCGAGCGTCAGGCTTCCAAAGATGACGAAGAGTCTGAAGACAACAGCAACGAAAACGAAGCCAAAGCACGTCGTCTGGAAGCGGAAGCACAATCTGAAGCCGCTCGTGGCGGAAGATCCCGCGGTGGTAACAGTCCGGCTGGCGGACCAGGTGGCGCACCAAAGCGTCGCGTACCAGGTGGTAGCCGTCGTCCTGCCGGTGGCGGTGGCGGAAGCCGATAGTTGATCAGTATGCATTGGGTCATTACATCATTGCCCGATGGGGAATGGTATAATGACCCAATCTGTATCAAACAGACCGGTCCGGTGTATCATCCGGGAAGGTTGGCATCAACCGAAGTCCTTTTACCAGGACCGATAGTTCTTACATTTTTAAATTTTCAAATCTCAAGAAATGAGTACAGTAACGATAACAGCACAGGATATTAATAAACTGCGCCAGGCAACCGGAGCAGGTATGATGGATTGCAGAAAAGCTTTGACTGAAACCAACGGCGATTTTGAAGCAGCGATCGACTGGTTACGCAAGCAAGGACAGAAAGTGGCCGCAAAACGCAGCGACCGTGAAGCAAAAGAAGGGGTGATCATCGCAAAGACCTCAGCCGACAATACAGTAGGTTTCGTGGTTTGCATCAGTTGTGAAACCGATTTCGTTTCCAAGAATGCAGAATTTGTTGCCTTTGCACAAAGCATCGCTGATGCAGCTGTTGCCAACAACGTAAAGAGCAAGGAAGAACTGAATGAAGTGGTGATCAATGGCGCGAAAGTGTCCGATATGATCAATGATAAACTGACTTCCATCGGTGAAAAAATCGGTGTGGCTAAATTCGAAAGGATCGAAGCACCGTATGTAGCCTCTTATATCCACGGTGCATACCGCATGGGTGTACTGGTAGGCTTGTCAAAGGCAGCGGAAGAAGCCGGTAAGGATGTGGCCATGCAGATCGCAGCCATGAATCCACTGGCCGTTGACGCAGCCAGCATTCCAGCTGAAACCATCGAAAGGGAAAGAGCGATCGTGGTAGATACCATGAAAGCCGATCCAAAGATGGCTGGCAAACCGGATGAAATGATCGCAAAGATCGCTGAAGGTAAACTGAATGCTTTCTTCAAGGAAAACACCCTGCTGGCCCAGGCATTTGTAAAAGATGGTGCGATCACTGTTGAAGCCTACCTGAAATCCGCAGGTGATGTGAAAGTGACAGAATTCAAACGTGTGGCTTTAGGATAATTACTTAAACTAAATGATAATAGAAAGGGTAGCCATTGGCTACCCTTTTGTTTTATAAGCAGTCAAAGGGTTACAGTACAGTCCGGTTATCCAATCAACAGTCCATTCCTCCCAAATAACTACAGTATGTGTAATAAACGCAGGTATTCTGCGTATTCTTGTAAACAATTCCGTCGTATGAAAATCATCCAAACCCTATTAAGTTGCCTGTTTGTTTTGCAATTACAGGCACAGGTAACCATTCATCTAACCCTTGATAGCTCGCTGCACAAAACACTAAGCGGGCGGGTTTACATTTATACACAAAGCGATACTGCCAAACCGGTGCCTAATCAGCCAGACCCCACCCAACCTATGTTTGCGTTTCAGATAAAGGAGTGGAAGGATAAGATAACAGTGGCGTTGAATAACCAACTGGATCATATGCCGGTGAATTTTAGTTCACTGAAGCCAGGATATTATAAAATTGCTGGCATTATTGATGCTGATCCAACCGAAAGAGGCAGCTTTAATCCCGGTAATGTTTATGCAAGGAATAATGTATTGCTTCACGTAAACGAAAAAGGGGAAGGGGAAGCCACATTGCGGTTCACTTCTGTGGTGCCGGCTAAGCAATTTCGTGAGAACGA
>JAGWTX010000142.1 GCA_028875955.1 Bacteroidota bacterium
CCAGGGCTTTTGTTTACATAACCTATTGGTTGATTTCAGGGATGACGCTGGTTGCTTTGATATCCTTCCCCTATATCCAGGTGCTTCAGACTTCCAAAATATACCGCAACTATGTTTTTGCCATTTTGGTGGGATTGTTTTTTGCCAAACTGGTGGGTTCCTTATTTTTTCTGACAGATGATCTCCGAAGGGCTTCTGTATTCTTATTGTCAAAAATATTACCCGATACCGGCGCCCGTTTTATGGGTGAGGGAAATACTATACCCAGATCCACTTTCCTGAGTTGGATGGGATTGGGAATGGGGGGAGGACTTTTTGGGACTTTATTATATGGATTCGGCAATAAATACAATTATCAGGTAAAAAACATCCGGCTTGCCTTTGATAATTTACCGGCTTCTTTCCATGGGATGAAAATTGTTCATATCAGTGACATTCATAGTGGAAGTTTTCAAAATAAAGAAGCGGTGAACCATGGGGTCAACATGATCATGCAACAAAATGCAGACCTGGTCTTGTTTACCGGTGACCTGGTAAACGACCGGGCAGACGAGATGACCGATTATATGGATGTCTTTAACCGGATAAGCGCCCCCCTGGGTGTATACAGTTCCCTGGGTAACCATGATTATGGTGATTATGTTTCCTGGCCCTCACCACAGGCCAAGAAGGAAAACCTGGAAAGGTTAAAACAGGTTCATGGTCATCTTGGTTGGCGCTTGCTGATGAATGAACATATTTTACTGGAAAAAGAAAATGAAAAGATCGCGGTTCTGGGGATTGAGAACTGGGGGGCCAAGGGCAGATTTCCCAAATATGGTAAAATGAGCGAAGCCTACCCGGGCACTGAATCCATCCCTTTTAAAATATTGCTGAGTCACGATCCCAGCCATTGGGATGCTGAAGTCAGACCGAAATACAATGATATTGACCTGATGTTGTCCGGGCATACGCATGGTATGCAGTTTGGAATTGAAAATCCTTATTTCAAATGGAGCCCGGTGCAATGGATGTACAAGCAATGGGCCGGTTTATATGAAGAGGGGAACCAGAAACTCTATGTAAACAGGGGATATGGTTTTATCGGGTATCCCGGACGGGTGGGCATACTTCCCGAGATAACCGTACTGGAACTTGTGCGAAAAGCCTGATAAAGTTTTTTCTCCGGATATCCCATTTCCGGATACACAACATCCTTTATTTACATTCTTAACATTTAATTATCTGGGCACTATCCTGTCAATTTGTGAGTTTTGGCACGGCTATTGAAAGTAGTTAAGCAACCAAATCGTTTTTTATGAAAAAAATCGTACTGTCATTATGCATACTTACTTCCTTTGTAAGCCTGTCACAAGCCCAGGGTATCAGAGTGGGTGTAAAAGCCGGAGCCAACCTGAATAAGATCTCCGGACAATCCTTTAATGACGGATTTGATCTCTCTTACCATTTTGGTGGTTTTATGGAGATTGACTTCAATAAGAAATGGGGTATCCAGCCAGAATTGCTCTGGAGCCAGTCTTCCGGTAAACCTTCCAGTTTCAAAACAGTGTATTCCACATCTGTCAGTCCTTTATTGGATGGCAACCAACAGATCAAACTGGATTACCTGAGCATTCCCCTGCTGTTGCGTTATAATATCGGCGGGATCCTGTCACTGAATGCCGGTCCTCAGTTCAGCATTCTGTTGAACAATGACAAGACCCTTTTGCAAAGCGGACAATCGGCGTTTAAAAATGGCGATTTTGCCATGGTTGCCGGTGCACAGCTGAATTTCAAATTTCTGCGGATCTATGGCAGATACAATATCGGTTTGCAGAACATCAATGATATAGATAACAAGGATAAATGGACCAATCAGCAGATTCAGGCTGGTATCGGCTTCCGGTTTTAATGTCCTGATAAATAGGTTTCAGCATGCCGGACGCTTCTGTCCGGCATTTTTTATCCTTTCAGAGAAAATTTTTTCCGAAGGTTCTGTATGTCTTTTTTGAATTGCAGGAGTTCATTGTTCTGTTCTTTGATAAAACCATTGTCTTCCAGTTTGCCCACCACTTCATTCATTTCTCCGATGCTTTCATAAACCATCTTCCGGAACGGGTTGGAATAGTCCTTGGCCCTGGAATCATAGATACCTTTCGTAATCCATTCCTTGGTTGCCAATGCCCTGTTCAGCAGATTGGAAAATTGACCGGCATCCAGTTTCTTCAGTGAGATGCCAAGTATTTCTGCAAGGGATGCCAGTGCATGTTTTCTTTTCAGGTCGGCATATTTTTCACCCTGTGCCTGGTAAAAATCATGAACCATATCCCATGATTTTATTTTACCGTTGCAGATCTTTTCTTTCAGAACATTGATTTCTGATTCCGGTATCAGTTGTCCTCCCACATTCAACCAGGCGGTTCTTGCAGGTTTCGCGGGTAATGCCGTCCTTAGCTCCGCTAATGTTTTGATGTCAGCCGATTTGATATAATCCAGTAATTGAATAATACCATAATAGGCAATCAGGTCTTCAAATAGCTGATAGGCGGGCAATACCTTGATGAGCTCCACTTTTCTCTTACTGTTTTCAATATTGTCTGCCAGGATTTCCAGTTCATTTACGAGTTTGTTGCCCGAACTAAGCAGGTATTTACCGGCTTCCCGGTTATCGGAGAATGTTTTGTCCTTGTTGCCGGAAGCGGCATAAGCCTTGCCGGTTGCTGTTTCCATCAACTGCATGGCCGTAAACATTTCGTTGATGGTATCCGGTGCGAGGAAATCAAACTCGATGCGTTGTTTTTTATCGGTCCGTTTATCCCTGTCCACATATTTCCAGGAATTTCTTGCCAGCGCATACATGTTATACATAAACCAGTATCCGGGCATGATGGTCAGTTTGTCTTTGCTGACATCATTGCTTACCAGCGAAAACGGGAAGGGGATGTTCAGTTCTGCCGGATAATCGCCCTTGGTCAGGATCGTGAAACTGGCGAATTGCGAATTGTGTTTCAAACTTACACAGAGCCCCGGCCAGAATCCCCGGCCCATGATGACTTCCCCGTCAGCGCCCCGGCTGTTATGGTTGGATCCGATAGTGGCGCCAGCCGCAATATTGCTTTGTCCCATAACGAGCGCTGCACATAGGAAGGAGTTGTTGTGGTGTTGTTCGTGTGCCGGGAAGATCAGGGAATTCAATACTTCACAACAGGAAATGGTCGCATTGTGACCGAGATAGGAATTGATCAGTCTGGCACCATATTTCAATTGCGAATGGGAAGCCATGATAAACCGAACGGCTTTGATGCCATAGAATAAACGGCAGCCAAAACCAATGATGCCATTTACGATCTCACAACCTTCACCGATCTGTGTTCTTCCTTCCGGACCGGAATTGATGGTCAGGTTTTTGAGTTTATTGGCCCCTTTCAAATAGGCATCCGTGCCTACCCAGATGTCTTTGATGATCCGGCAATTCTTGATAACGGTCCTGTCGCCGATCTTTCCGTAATAACCCCGGCGGTTATCAAATTTATGTTCGGTGAATTGTTTGAATTTTTCCTGCAAGGGCAGGTTGTTCCGGAAACGGCTCCATAAAAAAGCATCACCTGCCAGCATACCATTAAAGGGCATCACTTTCCTGCCGGTGTTTTCGTTACAGATCTCCATCCAGATACGTACATTTTCCTCTTCCCCCTGTTTGATGATCCCGTTACCGAATTTTGCATGGTTGGTGGTCACCATTTCGCTCACATTGGTAATGATCACTTCAGAACCGATGATATAATGGGAGAGATAGCTGACATTATCAATCACCACATTGTCTCCGAAATCGCAACTGATGATGGTGGAATTATATAAACCTACAGGCGCTTTCAGGTCGCTGAATCCCATACAGATAGGTTCCAGTTTCCCAATCCTGACCAGACCGTAGAACTTGCAGTTTTTCACGAGTTCCGGATTAAATGCATTGGAAACAAGGATTTGGTTCCAGTTATCACTGGTATTCCCGTTCCGCACAAGCATTTCGATCTCGTATGCAGATAACCTTCGGTAATTGATGCCATTGCTGATCTGCATGTCACGCAGATAAAATTCATTTTTTCCTTTGGGCAGGTAGGGCTCTTTTATAAAATTGTAACCCAGTGCATCCAGGGGTGTTTTGTAAATGATATTTTGTTCCGGCATATTGATTTTCTCTATGGGTTAGGGTAGGGGCCTGCTTACGAAAATTGTGATTTATTCAACGGTAACGCTTTTGGCCAGGTTTCTGGGTTTATCTACGTCCAGTCCTTTTGCAAGACCCACATAATAACTTAATAACTGTAAGGGGATCACACTCAGCAGTGGTGCAATCGCTTCGTCGGCATCGGGTACCAGCATCACATCATCAGCCATGCCCGGAATGATTTCATCACCTTCGGTAGCCACGGCGATCACCATGCCTTTTCTGGCTTTGATCTCCTGCACATTGGAAACGATCTTCTGGTAATAGGAATCCTTGGTTGCCACAAATACAACGGGCAGGTGTTCATCTACCAGGGCAATCGGGCCATGTTTCATTTCCGCTGCCGGGTAGCCTTCCGCATGTATATAGGAGATCTCTTTCAGTTTCAAAGCCCCTTCCAATGCCACGGGGAAATTATACCCCCTGCCTAAAAACAGGAAGTCGGTAGCCTCCTTGTATTTTTTGGCGATCCTTTCGATATTGGAAGTATCCTTAAGGATCTCTTTTACTTTTTCAGGAATGGATTCCAGTTCCACCAATAAATGGCGGTAACGATTTTCATCAATCGTACCTTTTGCATAGCCGATTTTCAAAGCCATCATGGCGAGTACGGCCAGTTGGCCGGTAAAAGCCTTGGTGCTGGCTACGCCTATCTCCGGGCCTGAATGGGTATAGGCCCCTGCATGACTCAATCGGGCGATACTGCTGCCCACTGCATTCACAACGCCGAAAATAAAAGCTCCCTTCTCCTTCGCACTTTCCAGTGCAACCAGTGTGTCGGCAGTTTCTCCGCTTTGTGAAATGGCGATAATCACATCTCCCGGATGGATAACCGGATTCCGATAACGGAATTCAGAAGCGTATTCAACTTCAACCGGTATGCGGCATAATTCTTCAATCAGGTATTCTGCAATCAGTCCGGCATGCCAGCTGGTTCCGCAGGCAACTATGATGATCCGGTTGGCATTGATAAAGGCATCCAAATTGTTTTCGATCCCACTCATGCTGATTTGTCCGCTTTGTGCGAGTAATCTTCCCCTCAGACAATCAAAAATGGTTTCGGGTTGTTCATGAATCTCTTTTAACATGAAATGGTCATAACCGCCTTTTTCAATCGCAGCCAGTTCCATATCCAGTTTGGTGATAAAGGGGGTTTGTTTTTCGTTACCCAGGTTTTTCAGGATCAGCTCATCCGGTTTTACGATAGCGATCTCATAGTCGTTTACATACACCACTTCCTTGGTATACTCGATTATCGGGGATGCGTCACTGGCCAGAAAATGTTCGCCCTTGCCAATACCGATCACCAGCGGACTTCCTTTTCTGGCTGCAAAAATGGTTTCGGGATATTCGGCAGAAATCAATAGGATGCAATAGGCGCCCACCACACGTTTCAAAGCGATCCGCATGGCTTCTTCCAGGGGGCAATTGTTGTTTTTTTTGATGTCTTCTATGAAATTCAACAGCACTTCTGTATCGGTATCGCTTTTAAACGAATATCCTTTGGAGAGCAGTTCCTGTTTGATCTGTGTATAGTTTTCAATGATACCGTTGTGTATCATGGCGAGTTCACCGCTTTGCGACTGGTGCGGGTGGGCATTCCTGTCGCTGGGCTCCCCATGGGTGGCCCATCTGGTATGACCGATGCCGATATTGCCCTGAACATTTTTTCCGATGACGTCTTCTTCCAGTTCTGCCACTTTCCCCTTTTTCTTGAAAACATTCATTTGCCCGTTGTTCAGTACGGCGATTCCTGAACTGTCATAGCCACGGTATTCCAATCTTTTGAGTCCTTTTAAAACAACGGGAAACGCTTCCCTTGGGCCGGTATAACCTACTATTCCACACATAATTTGATTTTAGTTAAAATTACCTGATATATTCTTTAATTTGAGTAATAACCAATAAGTTATCGGTTAATGCAAAGCTGTAAAATTATCATTTTTTTATATGAGTGAACTGTTTGATCCCGCAAAAGATTATTGTTTGTCCGATGAATGCGTCTTATTGCGTCCTTTGGTGCTGGATGACCTGCAATACTTGCAGGTATTTGCAAGAAATGAACCCAGTATCTGGAAATATTCAACCATTGGTGTTTCAAATGAAGCGGATCTGGAAAAATATATCGGGATGGCGCTGGATGGCAGAGCCCAGGGAAAGGAATATCCGTTTATCGTTTTTGATAAGCGGTCGGGTCAATATGCCGGAAGCACGAGGTTTTACGACATACAACCCTTTCACCAAACCCTGCAATTGGGCTACACCTGGTATGGTAAGGATTTTCAGGGTACGGGTTTGAA
>JAGWTX010000143.1 GCA_028875955.1 Bacteroidota bacterium
CATAAAGGAGCGATATCGGTCGGTCGGGATTACGTCCGTTTTCAAACTTACAGAATCTCATTTAGATAACCGGGCCCTTTGTAAATCGTCTGCACCATGATGGTACATGACGGAATAACGGCGGTAAAAGATAGCTTTGAAAAGCCTATATTTAGAATGCTTGCCAAAAGAAAAACGTAAACCATGGGGATCCTACTCGGCGTTATATTCCATTTTATCGGGGGCTTTGCCTCGGGCAGTTTTTATATGCCATTTAAAAAAGTAAAAGGATGGCATTGGGAAAGTTTCTGGATCATCGGAGGGATCTTTTCCTGGCTCATTGTACCGCCACTTGCAGCATATCTCACCATTCCCGATTTTGCCGAAATTATCAGAGCCAGTTCCACACAGGTTCTGGGTACCACTTTTCTTATGGGGTTACTATGGGGGGTAGGCGGACTGATGTATGGGCTGGGAGTCAGGTACCTGGGGATGAGCCTGGGTAATTCTGTCATTCTGGGTTTCTGTTCCGCCTTTGGTGCCCTGATCCCTGCTTTCTATTATCAGTATGCGGGAACCGCCGGTAAGGAAAACCAGACGATCGGGTTTATGTTTCACAATTCGGGCGGTCAATGGGTTTTGATCGGTGTGCTGGTTTGTATTCTGGGTATCATCATTTGCGGAAAAGCAGGCATGATGAAGGAAAAAAACTTATCGGTGGAAGCGCAGCAGTCCAGTGTACAGGAATTTAGCCTGGTCAAGGGATTGATCATTGCAACGATTTCAGGTATCCTCAGCGCATTTTTCAATTTCGGTATTGAAGCCGGGAAACCCATGGCGGAGATAGCCAACGCCAACTGGCAACTGTTGCATCCGGGCCAGGGAAATTTTCTTTTTCAGAACAATGTGATTTTTGTAGTGATTCTCTGGGGCGGACTGACCACCAATTTTATCTGGTGTATGATACTCAATGCCCGAAACAAAAGTTTTGGGGATTATACCGATAAGAAAAAACCATTGGCTAACAACTATCTTTTTTCCGCACTGGCAGGAACCACCTGGTTTCTTCAATTTTTTTTCTATGGGATGGGTGAAAGCAAAATGGGCAATGGAGCCAGCTCCTGGATCTTACATATGTCGTTCATCATTCTCGTGGCAAATATGTGGGGAATCGTTCTGAAAGAATGGAAAGGGGTGAAGCGACAAACGAAACTGACGATTGCCCTGGGAATATTCACGATCATCCTTTCGGTATGTATCGTAGGCTATGGTAATTCATTACCGAAGTAAATTCAATCAATAAACAATACAATAACAGTGAGAAATTTTAAACATGTGAGTTATCTCTGGGATGATGCCATGGCGGCATCCATGAAAGGGGATGAAGTAAGCCTTTTGATCTATCGATCCAACTTGTTGGGGGCCGATCTGCGATTAACCAATTATGGCGGTGGTAATACATCCTGCAAGGTAATGGCCAAAGATCCCCTCACCGGTAAGGATACAGAGGTAATGTGGGTAAAAGGCAGCGGTGGAGATCTGGGTACACTCAAAGCCAGTGGTCTGGCTGCCTTGTATATGGACAGGCTGCTGAGTCTGCAACAGGTGTACAAGGGACTTGATCAGGAAGATGAGATGGTAGGTCTGTTCAATCATTGCATTTTTGATCTGGCATCCAAAGCACCTTCCATTGATACGCCCCTGCATGGGTTCCTGCCTTTTAAACACATTGATCACCTGCATCCGGATGCAGCCATCGCCATTGCGGCTGCCAAAGACGGGAAAAAGATAACGGAAGAATTATTCAAGGGAACCATTGGGTGGGTTGACTGGCAAAGACCGGGTTTTGACCTGGGTTTGCAATTAAAAGCCTGTCTCGAAAACAATCCCGGCATCCGGGGTATCATGCTGGGCTCCCATGGCTTGTTTACCTGGGGAAATACTGCGTATGAAAGTTACCTGAACACACTGGAAGTGATTGAGATTTGTGCGGAATATATTGAATCCGCTGTTGCCAGAAAGGGAACCGTATTCGGGGGTGAAAAGACAAAGTCATTGTCACCTGCGGAACGAAAAATAAAAGCAGCAGCACTGGCACCTGTTTTGCGTGGATTCTGTTCTTCTGAAAAACACATGATCGGTCATTTTTCAGATGCAGAACGGGTACTGGACTTTGTTAATTCCCATGATCTGGAAAGACTGGCACCCATGGGTACTTCCTGTCCTGATCATTTTCTGCGAACAAAGATCAGTCCACTGATTCTTCCGCTTTCACCCCATGAGGAGTTGAATGATACAACAGCCATACAGGAAAGATTGGCACCGGTTTTTGAAAGTTATCGCCAGATGTATGCCGACTATTATCATAGTTGCAAACATCCCAATAGCCCGGCTATCAGAGATGCCAACCCTGTGGTGCTTTTGTATCCGGGTGTGGGTATGTTTACCTTTGCTGCCAATAAGCAAACCGCCAGGGTGGCTGCTGAATTCTATACCAATGCCATCAATGTGATGCGGGGAGCGGAAGCCATTTCATCGTACACTTCCTTACCCAGACAGGAAGCTTTCAATATAGAATACTGGTTACTGGAAGAAGCCAAATTGCAGAGAATGCCGAAACCCAAAGCGCTCTCCGGAAAAATCGCCCTGGTTACCGGCAGTGCCGGAGGGATCGGTAAAGCCATCTCGAAAAAATTTGCAGAAGAAGGCGCCTGCGTGGTTATCAATGACAATGATGCGGAAAGATTGTCCGGCGCCAGCGAATATTTTCTACAGCATTTTGGAAAAGATGTATATACCGATCAGTTACTGGATGTGACCAGCAGAACCTCCATTGAACAGGCATTTGCAAAGGCATCCCTGACATTTGGCGGCGTGGATATCATCGTAAACTGTGCAGGCTTGTCTATTTCTAAACCCATCGAAGAACATACGGACAAGGATTGGGATCTTTTGTATGATGTATTGGTCAAGGGCCAGTTCATCGTAACACAGGAAGCCCTGGTTGTTTTGCGAAAACAGGGTTTTGGGGGTGATGTGATCAATATCGTGAGTAAGAATGCATTGGTTAGCGGACCGAATAATGCCGGATATGGATCAGCCAAAGCTGCGCAGCTGCATCTGAGCCGTTTGAATGCAGCCGAACTGGGCAAGGATAAGATCCGGGTGAATGTGGTGAACCCGGATGCCGTGATCAGTGATAGTAAGATCTGGGCAGGTGCCTGGGCCGAAGGCCGCGCAAAAGCCTATGGGGTTACTGTTGAGGAACTGCCTGCTTATTATGCAAAACGAACTTTATTGAATGAAATCATCCTGCCGGAAGATATTGCCAATGCCTGTTTTGCCTATACCGGCGGATTGCTTTCAAAGACAACCGGTAATGTGATCAATGTGGATGGTGGCGTAGCGATGGCGTTTGTGAGATAAATAGAACCGATAAATGTTGTGTAACCATAATTGCCTTATATGGAAAGGATCGCTTTCAGGATGCAGTTAAAAAAGGGAAATGAAACAGAATACCGGAAACGGCACCAGGAAATCTGGCCGGAATTGCGCAACCTGTTAAAGGATACCGGAATAACGGAGTATTCGATTTTCCTGGAACCCGAAAGCCTGCAATTGTTTGGTTTTCTGAAAATCCGTGATGCAGCCCGATTGGATAAACTGCCCGATGAACCCATGATGAAAAAGTGGTGGACCTATATGAAAGACCTGATGGAATGCCATGATAACCATGCACCCATCAGTTTGCCTTTACAGGAAGTTTTTTATTTACCTTAATCTACGTAAGAAAAAGATTGACTATGCGGATAGAAAAAAAACAACTGGAAGATCACAATGATGCCTTATTAAACAGGCACCAGGTGAAATTGGCATCGCTCAAAAATCAGTTGCCGGATCTGGATGGGATATTGCAAAAGCTGATCGATTTCCAGATTGCCATTCCCTCCTGGGCATTGGGAAGCGGGGGTACGCGTTTTGGCAGATTCAGCGGAGGTGGTGAACCGGGCACTCTGGAAGAAAAAATGGAAGATGTGGGTCTATTGCATAGCCTAAACCGGTCCAGTGCTGCGATCTCTCTGCATATTCCCTGGGATATTCCTTCGGATATTGCCAAAATCAAATCACTTGCGCATACATTGGGTCTGCGTTTTGATGCTGTGAATTCCAATACTTTTCAGGATCAGCCGGGTCAATCCTTAAGTTATAAATTCGGCTCCCTGCAGCATACAGATAAAGCGGTTCGCAAACAGGCCATCGATCACAACATAGAAGTGATCAGACAGGGAATCGCCCTGGGTTCTGAATCAATCACCGTATGGCTTGCCGACGGATCCTGTTTCCCGGGTCAGTTGAATTTCAGAAAAGCATTTCAAAGAACGCTGGAAGGTTTGCAGGAAATCTATACAGCGCTACCAGAAAACTGGAAAATGTTTGTGGAATACAAAGCCTTTGAACCCAATTTCTATTCAATGACAGTAGGCGATTGGGGACAGTCCTTATTATACGCCAATAAACTGGGCGACAAAGCCTTTACATTGGTTGACCTGGGGCATCATTTACCCAATGCCAATATCCAGCAGATCGTAGCGCTTTTATTATATGAGAAAAAACTGGGAGGTTTTCATTTTAATGACAGCAAATATGGGGATGATGACCTGACAGTCGGCAGTATCGACCCCTACCAGCTTTTTCTGATTTTTCTGGAACTGGTGGAAGGGATGGATGCCAGGAATATGAATCATGCCAAAGACCTGGGTTGGATGATCGATGCTTCGCATAATGTAAAAGATCCTTTGGAAGACCTCCTGCAAAGCGTAGAAGCCATTATGCTATCCTATGCACAGGCATTACTGGTGGATAAAAAAGCGTTGGCTGCTGCACAGGATAACAATGAAGTAAGCATGGCCCAGGAAATTCTGCAGGATGCTTTCCGGACGGATCTGCGGCCCCTGGTTGCAGAAGCCCGGCTGAGGGCAGGCGGGGCTTTATCACCGATTGCATTTTTCCGGGAAAAGGGTATCCGTCAGCAGTTGATCAAAGAAAGAGGCACTAATCGAAAAGCAACAGGATTATAATCGATAGATCGCAGCCTGCTTACATTATTTCCTGAAAACTGATGGTATGAACCCGATCCCCGTCATTCTGATATTTGATATTGGCAAAACCAATAAGAAAGTGTTTCTGTTTGATGAAGCCTATCAGATAGTGATGGAGCGGTCCGTGAAATTTGCGGAAATCCAGGATGAGGACGGGTTTCCCTGTGATGATGTACACGAACTGACCAAATGGGTAAGGGAAACGGTTTTGGAACTGATGGAATGGGAAGACTATTCTATCCGGGCCATCAATTATTCAGCGTATGGGGCCAGTTTTGTTCACATAAATGAAACCGGAGACCCGGTTACACCCTTGTATAATTATTTAAAACCCTGTTCTCCCGGTATTCAGGATGCATTGTATGCGCAATATGGCGGTGAAACGCAATTATCAGTGGAAACTGCATCCCCCGTTTTGGGAAACCTGAATTCCGGAATCCAACTGTATTCCATACAGGTAAATCATCCTGACGTTTTCAAATCCATTGCCTATTCCCTGCATTTGCCCCAATTTATCAGTTACCTGATCACCGGAAAACCCGTTGCTGAAATCACCAGTATCGGATGTCATACCCTGCTCTGGGATTTTGTTAAACATGGCTATCACAGCTGGGTAACGGATAAGGGACTGGATCAGAAATTTCCGGACATTGATCCGTCGAATACTGTCAGCGATCTTGCCATCCTGGGCAAGTTGCTGAAATCGGGAATCGGGTTACACGACAGTTCTTCTGCCTTGATTCCCTATCTGCAAAGGTTTACAGAGCCCTTTATCCTGTTGTCTACGGGCACCTGGTGTATCAGCATGAATCCATTTAATGAAGACCCCCTCACATCAGATGAGTTGTCGCAGGACTGTCTCTGTTATCTGGGTTATCTGGGAAAACCGGTAAAGGCGTCGAGATTATTTGCAGGACATGAACATGAAGAACAGGTAAGCAGACTGGCCAATCATTTTCATGTGCCCCGGAATTATTATGAACAGGTTGCTTTTGATCCGACAATTTTTTGGGCGATTCAAAACAGGACGGAAACATCCCGGATAGAGACCGGATTGCATCATTCCGCTTTTTCCAAATGGGAACTGTCCTTTTTTGCAAGTTATACAGAAGCCTATCATCAATTGATATTTGATATCATCAGACAGCAACAAAGGGCAACAGCACTCGTTTTTTCAAAGCGCCTGATAAATAAGTTATACGTGGACGGAGGATTTGCGCACAACCCGGTATTTATGAATATGCTGGCGACTGTATTTCCTGCAATGGAGGTATTTGCCGCAGATGTATCACAGGCATCGGCAATCGGCGCTGCACTGGCCATCCACCATCATTGGAACCCATTACCTGTTCCCAACGATTTAATCAGTCTCAAAAAATATACACCTGTAAAATAGCTGTTGCAAACGTTGTCTGATCAAT
>JAGWTX010000144.1 GCA_028875955.1 Bacteroidota bacterium
ATGGAAGTTCCTTTTACAACCACAGATGCATTGGCCACAAAAGCCCCCTTATCATCTGTTACCGAACCTTTTATGGTCCGGTTTTGCGCAAAAAGCTGGCTTATGCACAGCAATAGGCAAACAAAGAGCATTGAAATTGATCTCATAGCGAAATTATTAGTTTGAAAAAAAATAACAGGCGGGTTTACCGGATAAACCCCCACTAAAAAGTTTCAGACAAGAAAAATAGAATGAGCAGGAAGAAAGAGGGTTGAAATAAAACTGAAGCGTGAAAATTTCCAACTAAACCAGTAAAATGATAGACTAATGAAAAAAGGCTCTAACGATTTCCTAACATCCCAAAAAATACGACTTCAGATAAATGCCGGAGCTGCTACTGATACTGATTTTGAATGTTAGAAAACTCTGTGAAATTATGTGAACGGTAAAAAAAACCGGAAGGGTGTTTCGAACTTTCGGGTCTGCTAAGACTCCTGAAAACCGGTAACACGAATTATGCCCGACAATGCTGCTTATATAAAGGACGGAATTTTTAAATGGCTGGGGATCCCCATAACAGGCATCCTGGCCTATCATTTATCCGGATTCGCTGATTCCCCCTTAACTGGAGATAGTTTCCGTTTTATAAACTATATCTATTTTATCCTGATTTCATTTTCGCTCTGGAATGGTAGCTCCTATTTAAATTATCAGCTCAGAAACCAGATAAACAGGATAAAAAGAATCTATTTACGCATACCGGTAAGGTATCTGGTAACCGTTCTGATCAGTTGGAATCTTTCCTATTTCTTTCTGACCATCTGGAACTATCTCTTACAGCATCAGCATTACCAGTATCACCAACTGATGATCAGCCAGGTAATCATGACCATCATCAGCATACAGATCAGTAGCATTTATGAGATAGCCTACCTGAATAAGGAAAGGGAATCAGACCTGGTAAAAGTGGAAAGAAGTGAGAAACTGAAAGTCCAGGCCCAATTGGACGCATTAAAAAGCCAGATAGACCCGCATTTTATTTTCAACTCCTTAAATACGCTTTCCTACCTGATCAACAGTGACCAGGAAAAAGCCAAACTGTTCAATGACACTTTGGCAAAAGTATACCGGTACATACTGATCAATAAGGAAAAAGACCTGATTCAGCTGAATGAAGAAATCGAATTTGCGAGCAACTATTTCTACCTGCTGAAAATCCGTTACCAGACAGGATTGTTCATGACCATTACCATGAATAACCTATTGGTAGCCGATTACTTGATACCACCCCTGTCATTGCAGACACTTATAGAAAACGCGATCAAACACAACCATTTTTCAGAAACAAGGGAACTGACCATAACCATCGAAATCTCACCCGAACAGATCCTGGTTTGGAACAACAAACAGCTGAAGAAATTTGACATACAGTCTTCGCGTATCGGTCTTTCCAACCTGGATGAGCGCTACAAACTGATTATCCAGAAAGGTTTGTTCATTTCACAATCGCCGGAAAGATTTACAGTGACCTTACCGATATTAAAAGCATAATCGCCATGATCAGAGCCATCATCATTGAAGACGAAAAAACCGCATCCGACAACCTGATACATCATATTCAGCAGTCAAAAGAGCCCGTTACCATACTGGCCTGCCTGGAGTCGATAGAGGATTCCGTTCAATGGTTGAGCACCCATCCGGAACCTGACCTGGTCTTTATGGACATACACCTCAGAGATGGCATTTCCTTTAACATATTTGAGAAAGTTTCGGTTTCGTCGCCCATCATCTTTATAACCGCCTATGACAATTTCCTGATCCGGGCCTTTGAACAGAACAGTATCGATTACCTGTTAAAACCCATTCATGACCAGGACCTGATCAACGCCATTCGTAAATACAAAAACCTGAAGAACCATTTCCTGCATAACCATGAAGGACTGTTGGCCTATCTGGCTGAGAAAGATTCCAGCCGCAAATCCAGGATCGTAGTCAAAAAAGGGATTGAATACCAAAGCATCCTTCTGGAAGAAGTGGCTTTTTTCTATACTGAGCAGAAGATCAGCTTCTTGATTACGGGTGACGGAAAGAAATACATGGTTGACAAGAACCTGAAAGAGCTTGAGGAGGAGCTGGATAAAAAATCATTTTTCAGGGCAAACCGGAAATACATCATCAACATCCACTTTATCAAATCCTATAAGTCCTATGACAAGATCAAAATCCAGGTAGACATGACCATACCGGTGAGTGAAGAGATCATCATCAGCCAGGAAACCGCGATAGATTTCAGAAAATGGATGGCTGCATTATAAATCTTAGGAAACAATTGCAGGCCTTACCCGCTTCTGACAATCCCCTCATCAGGTTGATAATGTGGGGAAATTATTCAAACTATCATTGGAAAAAAATTGTCGTGACGACAATATCCTGTTAAGGCTGAACAACGGATACGTCAATTCCGGCTTTCATCCGGTTATATACTTGCTCTGGTGATCCGGTAAAAGGGCCCGAGGATTGTATTTTCAGGGTAGCCATGGCAGCCCCGAAATTACCCGCCTTCGTGATAGAAGCTCCCTGCCGGCGTTGGGATAGATATCCCGCCATATAAGTATCGCCGCAGCCCGTTGCATCAACGACTTTTTCGGGCAAATAGGCAGGTACGGGATAAAACTCACCACCCTGGTAGATCACAGAACCTTTACTGCCGAGTGTAATGATCACTTCGTTCACCCCCCAATCTGAAAGCAGCCGGGCACCTGCGTATACGTCTTGCTGACCTGTTAGCTTTTCCATTTCTGTTTCATTTGCTTTCAGGTAGTGTATATGCGGAAGGATTTCCTGCTTTTTTTCCCAATCCACCGGGAACACTTTGTGATCATGTACGGAACGCAAATATCCCTGCACATCCAGGGAGAGTTTACCCTTGGTTGCCAGATACAAAATAACCGATTCCGGAATGTCTTCTGCCAATAAAGGTCCCAGATGAAATATTTCTGCATTAATCTCCCGAAACTGTTCAGGGCTAAAAGGGTTGGCAGTCTGCAATACATTCTGAATCCGATGATCCTGGTTTTCCGGGTAGATATTTTCAAAATACACGGTGTGTGGGCAGGTATATGCCAAAACAGCAATGCCTTTCATTTGCAAGTCCTTTACAAATTGCATTTCACCCTCTGCCAGACAGGTGATTAACTGGTAATTGAGATTCATTTTCCGGATAGCATTCGAAAAATAAAAGGAAGTGCCTCCCGGCATAAAAACTTCCAACCGGGGCGTAACCACCTTATCCAGTGTTATGTGTCCGATACAGCAAATATCCAGCATGATTGAAATCAGGGTTCAAAAGGTAATAAAACGTCGAATTGCTAATGTAGCCATAAGCACCTGAAAGCCAAAATCTCTGTTCAAGGCCGGATCCGTGTTTCCACATCGAATTGTTTTAAAAGCATGATTTTGGTCATAGTAACACTCCAATAAGTTGGAAATCAGACAAATACTATGTAAATTCCTACTGCAAGCATTCTTTATGAAGCGAACTTTCCTAAAATCATATGTATCCTCCATCAAAACCGGAAAGAAAAACGCCAAAAAGGGGTTGTTTCAACCTGCCATCCCATCAACTTTAGATTCAAATTTTCTGATTGAAAACATAAAGGATGCTGTAATTACCCTTGATCCGGATCATTGTATCCAAAGCTGGAACCCGGGTGCTTCTGAAATATATGGATGGTCTGAAGAGGAAACCATCGGTCAAAAGCCCAATGAATTACTCAAAACCAATTATGGCAGCTTTTCTGCAGAAGACATTCTAGGCTTTTTACAGACAAGGGGATACTTCCGGGGAGAAGTTATTGAACAACACAAATCAGGGGAAAAGATTCATGTATTCATGAGCGCCTCTGCCCTTTATGATGAAGCGGGGGGATATATTGGCATCATTACCATCAATAAGAATATTTCAGAAAGAAAAAAAGCAGAACAGAAGATTCTTCAGTTGAACAAACAATTGACAGAAAAAGTTAATCTTCAAACCACAGAGCTTAGCCATATATTTGACAGAATCACAGATGGGTTTATTGCCTTGAATAACCAATGGTGTTTTACCTATGTAAACCATAAAGCGGCAGAGATCTTTGAAAGATATACGGATGAATTGATAGGAAAATGTATCTGGGATGTTTTTCCGGATATACGGGAGGGTCCCATTTATAAAAATTACCAGGAAGCTTTTGACAAACAGGAATACCGCCATGTTGAATTTTATTATGCACCCTTTCGACGCTGGATTGAAATCCATATCTATCCATCTTCTGATGGCATATCCGCATATTTCAGAGATATTACCGAAAAAAAGAAAGTCAGTGATAAACTGAACAAAACCACCCGACTATATCAGTTTATCAGCCAGATAAACCAGATGATCCTGCGGTCAACTGAATTAACCTCGCTTTTCCGCGAAGCCTGTTCCATCGCCATAGAAACCGGTAAATACAGAATGGCCTGGATCGGTTTGATTAATGAAACAGGTAATGAGCTCAGGCCGGTGATGTTTGACGGTCTGGACACCGACTATGTGCACGTGATAAAGATAGTTACCGATCAACAGGCGCCTGAGGGCAATGGCCCGGCAGGCAGATGTATACGCGAAAGGAAAGCCGTCTTCAGCAATGACATCAGGAATGATGTATCCATGTTACCCTGGAAAGAAGCTGCTTTGGCAAGAAACTATCTGTCGGTTATTTCCCTACCAGTCAGCAGGAATGGCCGCATCATAGGGGCTTTTTCATTATATGCAGATATGATCAATCATTTTGACGAGGAAGAGATTTCTTTATTAGGCAAAGTGGTGGATGACATCAATTTTGGCATTGAAAACATAGAAAGAGAGGAAGAAAGGAAAAAAACGGAATTGTCCATAATAAAATATTATGAACAGTTAAAGCTTTCGCAGGAAATCGCCGGTATCGGTTATTGGGAACAGGACCTGAACGGTCAAAATCATTTCTGGTCAGAAGAAATGTATCATTTGCTTGACCAGAAAAAAAACGATCACTCCCCTAATCTGAAAGATATAACCGACCGGATTCACCCGGATGATCGGGAATTTTTTATGAGGGAATTGGAAAACAGTGTGCAGCATAAATACCTATTAAATACCGAATTCCGCTATATCACAAAAAACAATTCGATTCAATTCTTTGCAATCAATGCCAATATAGTATACTCGATCAACGGAGAACCGGTTTGTCTGAAAGGCACCCTGCAGGATATTACAAAACTTAAGAAAGTACAACAGGATATCCTCAATGAAAAAATATTATCAGATTCCGTCATCAATGGATTACCCGGCATTTTTGTGCTGACTACAACTGAGGGAAAATTTTTGCGCTGGAACCGGAACCTGGAAACCGTGAGCGGTTACTCGGAGAAAGAGATCGGGGATATGCAGATTTTTGATTTTTTTGAAGAAAAGGAAAGACTATTATTAATGAACAGGTTTGCCCTGGCCTTTGAAAATTCGGAAGAAAATATACAGACCAACCTCTTACTAAAATCAAAGGAGACCATCCCCTATTATTTTACCGTCATTACTATTTTTTATGAGAACAGGGAATGCCTGATGGGAATCGGGATTGATTTCTCAGAAAGACAAAAAAACCTGGAGGAATTAGAATACACGTCAAATCAAATGCAGGAATTGAGTGCACACCTGATAACCATAAGGGAGGAGGAAAGAAAAAGGATTGGAAGAGAATTGCATGATGAATTGGGTCAGCAACTGACTGCCATGAAAATGGATATAGCCTGGATGAATAAAAAAATACCCGATGATCTTGTACCAATCAAGACCAAGATGAAATATGTATTGCAATTGCTGGAGGGAAGTAATGCATCCATCAGAAGGATCCTTACCGAATTAAGACCTTCGATTCTGGATGAATATGGGCTATTAGAAGCTCTAAATTGGTATGCAGCACAATACCTGACAAATACGGGTGTACCTGTTAAAATTGTTTGCCCGCAGCAGGAAATAAAAGTGGCTGAAACGATTGCCACAAGCCTTTTCAGGATATTTCAGGAATCACTCACAAACATTTCACGCTACGCCAAAGCCACAGAAGTTTTTGCGCATCTGACATTTACAGATGAAGAAATCCAGCTTAGCATCGTTGACAATGGATTAGGGTTTGATCCACAGAAAGAACAACCCAAAACCCGAAAAACGTTTGGCATTTTAGGTATGAAAGAAAGGATCCGGGCATTAAAAGGGGATTTTGTTTTGCAATCGAGTCCCGGCAATGGTACCAGCATAAAAGTCAGTATTCCCTTATTATGCAATTTATAAAAAACAGGTTTGATGTATCCGCTTCCCATGAAACAGTGCCTAAAGAATAATTTCGACACTTTTTATTGTAAAATAAATAATTAGAAAATGAAACGTATCATTTTAGCAGACGATCAT